>JACCZR010000144.1 GCA_013695855.1 Thermoleophilaceae bacterium | reverse complement strand
TGCCGGGCGAGCTGCCGGAGCCCGCGGCGCCGCCTGCGCCCCCGCCCGGCGGCGTTGGGCTGGGCGAGCTGTCGGTTTCCCTCTCGGTCCGGTCCGAGCGGTCGGTCGTCGCCGGCTCTTCCTCGAGTGCCGGGGGCGGGGTGGTCGTGGCCTTGTCCTCGTCCCCGCCGCCCGCGGAGGCGATCACCACGATGAGCAGCAGCAGGAGGAGCCCCGCACCGCCCGCTGCCACGAGCCGACGCTTGCGGTAGACCTCCTCGGACTCGCGTCGCTGGGCCATGCTCTTGCCGACCGTAGCGCGAAATCCCTGCTTGTGGGCCGCTATGGCCTACTCGCGCGGCCGATCAGGCGAAGTGCAGCCCTTCCACTTCCTCGCCGTCGGTAGGCCGCTCGCAGGTGGGACACCACCAGCGCGCCTCCACGAGGCTCCCGCACGCCTCGTGGCGCGGGGAGAGGCTCCCCCCTACCGCCCGTGAGCGGCTCCCTGCGCGTAGCGCTCGGGCGCCGTGGCGAACGCCTGCGCACAACTGAGCGAACAGAAGAGGTAGTCGCGGCCGTCGTGCACCAGGACCCCAGCGGCGCCGGACCGGTCGACCGCCATGAGACACACCGGGTCGATCTCCAGCCCTCCGCTCGTCATCTCGCCGCGCCGGCGGATCGCATGGAGAAGCACCGGCTCGCGCACATTCCTCATCGCGGTCCGCCCCCGGGGGTAGAGCCGGAACTCCTGCTGCTCTCCGGCCGCGACTCGAGTCTCCTCGCTCAGCAGGACCTCACCGCCGATGGCCTGACCGGCCACCCGCGCAGCGATGTTCACGGCCGCACCAAACCAGTCTCCATCGCGCTCGACCGCCGTTCCCGTGTGCATGCCGACCCTGATGGCGGGTAAGCCGTGGCGAGAGCCGATGTCGTAGACGACGCCCAGCCCCAGGCGCATAGCGTCACGAGCGTCGTCCAGCCGCACCATCGCGGCATCCCCGATCTGCTTGACGACCTCGCCCCGGCCGGCCGGTACGAGGTCGCCGACCTCCCGGCAGAAGGTCTGGGCAAGGTCCGCCGCGGTCTCGTCGCCGTGTGCCTCGGTCAGCGCGGTGAAGCCGGCGAGGTCTGAGAACACAAAGGTGTGCATCGTTACCGGACCACCATCGCCGAGGCGATTGGCGCGCCGGGCGAAATAGTCATGTGACGAATCGCTAGCATCGACTCCTACGCATCGTAAGAGCCGCTGGCCGCAGACAGAGACAGAAGGAGTCGCATGACACGCAATGTTCGCCGCCCCCTCCGAACGCTCTTTGCAGGCGCCCTGCTCATCGGCGCGCTCTTCCTGGTCGCCTGTGGCAACGACGACGCGGGCAAGGCTTCGGGTGGCAAGGGCAGCCCGACCGAGATGGCCTTTCTGACCGGCATGGTCCATCACCATGGGACGGCGATCGAGATGGCCGAGATCGCTCGAAGCCGCGGGAAGGACGAGTTCATAACGGGGCTGGGCGGCGACATCATCACGACGCAGAAGGGCGAGATGCAGACCATGCGCTCGATCCATCAACGCCTGTTCGGCTCCCCGCTCAAGCCCGACCCGGCGGCGCACGACGGCCTGGGCCTCAGCGCCGAGGAAGCCGGCATGACCCACAGCCCCAAGACCAACGAGAAGCTGCGCTCGGCCAACCCCTTCGATCGAGCCTTCGTCGACGAGATGGTGCCGCATCACCGGGGTGCCGTGCGCATGGCGGAGAAGGTGCTCGCGGACTCCAAGGACGCCGAGCTGCGCAAGCTCGCGGAGGGGATCATGAGCACGCAGAAGCGAGAGATCGAGGAGATGAACTCCTTCCGCCAGCGCAAGTTCGGAGGGCCGGTGCCCGACGACAAGATGGGCGGCGCCGACTCCATGGGCGCGGGCCACGGCGCCGGCCACTGACGGGGCTCAACCCGCGCCCTCGCTGAGGCGAGGCGGTCCCTGACTGGGCCCCGCCTCCCGGGCCACGACCTCCTATACGGTGTAGGAGGTGGGCCGCCCGCCGAACGCTGGCCGTCGGCGTGCTCATCTATCGCCGAGGCCTCGACCTCCGCTACCTGGACGCGATGGCTTTCGGCTTCCCGTTAGACGGAGAGCGATGCCCGCGGCCGGACCGCGCCCGGCCTCCCTCCTTGGTCAAGGCGCCGAGCGAACGCGCCATGTGCGACCTTCGTCCGCCGACTGCTTGACCGTCCCGTCGTGGAGGGCGACGTAGAGGTCCTCGCCGGAGAGCTCGAAGGCCGCCGGCTCTCCCCCGACGCGTCCTCTCGACCGCCACCGTCTCCCGGTCTCCTCGCTCACCGACAGCGAGCCGTCGATGGTCACGCGATAGGCCTTGCCGTCCCGCCCTGAGGCCACGAGGCCACCGGGGCCGCCCAGGCGCCTCCAGGTGCGGGCGCCGTCCTCCGAGCGCCAAGTCGCTCGCGCGCCGCCGCCGAGAACCCGGTCGGGCCGAGCGCCGTCGGCGCTCAGGGCGAGGAGCGGCTCTGGAGCGCGGCGACCGCTCCACGTCCTCCCTCCGTCTGCGCTGACTAGCAGGCCCTGCTCCTTCGTCTTGAAGTCCGAGCCGTAGCCGTAGACGCGCCCACCTGCCGCCTCCAATGCGTGGAAGTCGCGCTTCCCCAGCAGCGACACCGGGCGCCAGGTGCGCCCGGCGTCATTGGAGCGGATGAGGCCGAGGAAGGGCGGCAGCCGGTCTCTCCCGTCGGGGTGACCGGACCCGAGGAAGCGCTCGGGCCCCGTCACGGTGAACCCCATCGTGTCCTGCAAGCGATCACCGACTCGCTTTGCCCTTCTCTGCCCCCGTGCGGACCGATAGAGACCCGTGTGGGTCGCGATGAACAGCGCGCCGTCGGCAGGATCGACGCCCAGGCCGTGAACGTGGACGGGGCCGGGGTCCTCGACGCGAAAGCCGGGCGCAGTGTTAGTCGGGCCGGGGTCCTCGGAGCCGCCGCAGCTCCCGAGGGAGATTCCGGCGAGCGCCAAGGCGGCTGATGTTCGAAGGTGTCGGCGCAAAGTGGCAGGGCGGGTGGAAGCTCGGAGCTTGACATCTCTTGGGCGGGGGCCTACTACAGGTGGTAGTAGAAGCCTGGGCAGTGCAGAACCCGGGGTTCTCATGCGGTTCCATGCCCGCCGGGTCAGCGCCGGCCGTGGCGCTCGATCAGTCGGTCGAGCGTCCGAGGCGCTGGTGGCTTTGTTCGCCATGCCGGCCCGCCCTATCGTCACAGGCGGCGCAGGCTGGTCGTCACGCCACCTTGCCTGAAGTCCACGGTCATGGCGTCGACGTGTAGGCGGGCATCTTGGAGAAGGTCCGGGTGAAGGTAGATGCCCGGCGTCTCGGCCCGCGGGCTGCGTGCGCCGGGCGCGAAGGGCAAGAGCGGCCGGAAGACCGCGTGGGAATGCGCTCGGGAGGAGAGCTGCCGGCGGCCCGTCGCGATTCTCCCCGAAGCGCGGGGACATACGGTGGCTTCGCAGCCTGGCTTTCCTCGACGGGCTCGTTCTGGTGATTCTGGTCTGGGCCGCTGTCGGTGCAACCCCCGTGCCGCTACTGGCGCTGTGGCCGACGCATGGGCTCTTGTACCTGCTGACGCTCGCTACATCCATTCGCAGCGCCGGGAAATGGGCCTGCCTTGGCGAGTAGTCTGGGCCGCGGTGCTCCTGGGGCCGCTCGGCGCCGCGCCGATGCTCGAGCTCAGCCTGCGCACAGGCACGCCGACCGACAAGCCGGCTCAGGAGTAGCTGTCCCACCGACGTAAGTCGGGGAGCGGATCGAAAGCGCTCCCCCCCTGGTACCAACCCGGTGCCGACCACATCTCGAAGTGGAGATGGCACCCTGTCGCCCGCCCGGTCTCGCCGACCTCGCCGAGCTTCTGACCCGTGAAGACACGGTCGCCGGTTTCGACCGATGCGGGCCGACGCATGTGCATGTAGACGTAGTCGACTCCGGTCTCGGCACCATCGATCACGGCGTAGTAGCCGGCATAGCGGTGGTATCCGGCGTACTGCACTCTGCCCCCGCGAGCGGCGGCGAGGCGTGTACCGCACCGCGCGAACATGTCCTGCCCCTTGTGTTTGCGGGCGCCGCCGAAGTTGTTGGTCTGTGAGTAGCCGAGGTTGTGGCGCCCTCGAATGGGAAACAGATGGTCGGCGAAGAGGAAGCTCTGACCCGAAGACGAGGCTGAGACCCGGGCGGACGACGAGCCCGGCGCCACGCGAAAGCGATAGGCACCGAGGCGTTGGATGCCGTCCGGTCCCGCCCCATCCCAAGATATGGTCGAGGTCTGCCCGAGACGCGACTGGACCGACCACGTCCGTACCACCGCTCCGGTCTCCTCGCTGAGCAGCTCAACGCGAGCCGTCCCGCTCTGGGCGGCGGTCAGGGTGACGCTCGGCCGTCGGCGCCCGCCGTAGAAGAAGCGTGAGGCGGGGGCAATGTCGACACTGGGAGCCTTTGGAGCGCGGGCGACGCGAAGCTTTCGCGGCATCCGGCTGCGACCGCCGTACCTATCCACCAGCACCACCCGGCCCGAGCGTGCCAGGCGCGGAACGCGGGCAACGAGCCTGGTCGCGCGCGGCCGGCGCACACGAGCCGTCACGTCATCACCCGCACCGCGCCGGCCTTCGAAGATCACCCGGCGGACCTGCTTCAGACCACTCCCCCGAACCACGAAAATCCTGCCGCGGCCGAGAGCCCGGCCGCGGGGGCATGGCTCAGCGGGCTGCGGCAGGCACTTCACGCCGCGCGCCACGGGGCCTCCCGGCACCGTCAGTCCGCCACTCGAGGCGACTGCGCCGGCGCTTGTCAGGCAGCCGCCAGCAAGGGCCAGACAGGTAGCGGCAGCACGAATTCGTGGGGTCAAACGGCTCCTCTCTTGTCAGCGCCTCCGGGGTTAGCTGTCGGGCTCGCGCAAAGAGAGCTGCGCTACGGCCGGTGGCCGATTCGCCCCATGAACACCTGGTTCCCCCGTATCGCCGCCGGCCAGAGCCCGGGCGAATTCGGCAGACCTACAAAGCGTCGGAGACTGTAGCAGTGTCTTCGGCGACGCCTACGCAGTCCTGTTTGCGACGAACCGAATGGTCTCGGGTGACCTAGACTCGCCCCCATGCCCGGTCACCGGCGGCCTGAGTTCGACGTCCGAGGCGACCTCCAGGCCGAGGTGCTGGAGACGGTGTGGAGGCTCGGCCGCGCCACCGTGGAAGCGGTACGCAACGAGCAGCCCGCGCGGCGCCGATCGGCCTACACCACCGTCCAGACCGTCATGAACCGGCTCGTGGAACGCGGCCTGCTGGAGCGCAGGCGCGAGGGCAAGGCGTTCGTCTACAGCGCGCAGCTCGACGAGTCCGAGTACCTCGCGCGGTCGATCGGCGATCGCCTCGCAGGGGGCTCTCCGGGCGCCCGCAAGGCCGCGCTTGTGAGCCTCGTCGAGGGGCTGGGGGCCGAGGAGCTCAACGAGGTGGTGCGCTACGCCAACCGCATCAAGCGCCAGCGCCGGGCGGGCTAGTGCCGGCGGTCGTCTTCGGTGCGGCCGTGCTGGCGTTGGTGGCCCTTCCACACTTCTTTCCACTCCAGCGCGTGGCGCCGATGACCGCGGCCTCCGCGTGGTTCGCCGCGCTCGCCATCCGTGCCGCGGTCGCGGTAGGCACCGCGGTCTTCGTGTTCGTGCACGTTCCTCAGACCGCCCTGGCACGTGCCGTCGCCGACTGGTGCTGGCACCGGCTGCTGCCCGTGCTGACCGACGTATTGGGCTTCTCCGGTCACCCCGTCAGCCACGCAGCGGTCGCCTTGCCCGCGCTCACCCTCGCTGCCTCGGTCATGTGGTTGGCCTTCGGTCTGCTTCGGGGCTGGATCGCTCTGCGGCGCACGCTGCGACGGACACTGGGCGAAGGGCCACACGGCAGCACCGTTGTCGAACAGGAAGAGATCGTGCTCGGCGTCCCCAAGTTCGGCCGCGGCCGCGTGGTGGTCTCAGACCACGCCCTCCGTACGATGGACGACGCGGAGCTCGAGGCGGGGCTTGCCCACGAGCTCGGGCATATCCATCGCCGTCACCGGCCGCTCCTTCTCTTGGGCTCGGTGCTCGCGGCCCTGGCACGTCCCCTGCCGGGAACACGTGCCACCGAACGCAGGTTCACGTTCAGCCTCGAGCGCGACGCCGACGAGTACGCCGTGCGAAGGACCCAGGATCGGCTCGCGCTGGCCAGTGCCATCTGCAAGGCGGCTGTCGCCCGCCCGTCTGCGGTCTTGGCCGCGCTCGGCCAGCCCGGATCAGTCGCCGAGCGGCTGCGATTCCTCGTTGACCACGTAGACGGCCCGAGTAGACGGCTCGAGCGCTCGGCGAGGGTGATGGTTGCGGTTCTCGGCCTGGCAGCCGTGCTCCTGATGGTTGCCGTCCCCGCCCTCGCCGCGACCGGACCCGACGCGTTCCAGGGATTCGCCTCCAAGGACATCTGCCATCACGGTTGAGCCGTCCGGCTGACTTTCCGGACACCATGTCCTACTCTTAGTAGGACTGGCGCCGCTTGGGCGCGCCAGCTCGACCATGGCGCTACTGGCGAACAAGGACTGGGACCGACACGTCGCGGATGCCGAGGAGGTTGCTCGCGGGGGAGGCTTTCGCGCTCTGAGAGACCAGATCCTCGAGCGTGCTGAGCCTTCCGGTCGCAGTACCGTCGTAGACGTAGGGTCGGGTACCGGCCTGCTCACCCTTGCCTTTGCCGAGCGCTGTGACCGCGTCTGGGCGGTCGACATCTCGGCCGGCATGGCCGGCTACCTGCGGGCCAAGGCCGCCAGCGCCGGCCTGGAGAACGTCGAGCCGGTGGTCGCGTCTGCGGTCAGCCTTCCGCTTGTCGACTGCTCTGCCGATCTCGTGGTGTCCAACTACTGCTTTCACCACCTACGAAACGTCGACAAGGTGCGAGCGCTCGAGGAGACGCAGCGAGTGCTCAGGCCGGGCGGCACGTTGGTCTTCGGCGACATGATGTTCAGCCCGGGTCTGCGCGATACCCGCGACCGCGAGGTCATCGCCGCGAAGGTCAGGGC
>JACCZR010000139.1 GCA_013695855.1 Thermoleophilaceae bacterium | reverse complement strand
GCCCCAGCGGCAGGCCGGTGCCCAGCCCCAGCGGCAGGCCGGTGCCCAGCCGCCCAGGCGGCCCGCGAACGCAGGCTCTCCCGCGAACGCGGCTCCGCCCACAAACGCAGCTCCGCCCACAAACGCGGCTCCGCCCACAAACGCGGCTCCTGCCTCCAAGAAGGGCCGGCCGGCCGCGCGCCAGCCGCGCCCTGACGGGGAGGACGCCGAACGCCCACCCGCCCGCCCGCCGGCCAGCAGCTAGACACAGACCGAGAGGAGTCCCGAATGGACAGGACCCTGATCCTGGTCAAGCCCGATGCCTTCGCGCGCGGCCTGACGGGGGAGATCATCGCCCGCTTCGAGCGCAAGGGGCTGACGCTGGTGGCGCTCAAGCAGATGACCGTCGAGCGCGACCTGGCCGAGCGCCACTACGACGAGCACAAGGAGAGGCCCTTCTTCGGCGAGCTGGTGGACTTCATCACCGGTGGACCCCTGGTCGCGATGGTGCTCGAGGGCCACGAGGCCGTGACCGCCGCCCGACAGCTGATCGGCGCGACCAACCCGCTTGAGGCCACCACGGGGTCCATCCGCGGCGACTTCGGCCTCGAGGTGCAGGCCAACCTGGTGCACGGCTCGGACTCCGCCGAGTCCGCCCAGCGCGAGACGGGCCTCTTCTTCCCAGAGCTGTAGTGGAGGGCGCCGGCGGCGGAGGGGCCTCGCGGACCTGTTCTCGGCCGCCGGTGGCTGAGCGCTGGATGGGCGAGCTGGTCCTCGCCTCCCGCTCGCCCCAGCGCCGAGCCATCCTGGCACAGCTCGCCGTTCGGTTCGTGGTGGACGTGCCCGAGGTCGATGAGCTCAGCGAAGGAGAGCCGCGAGCGGTCGTGCTGGAGAACGCGCTGCGCAAGGCCCGCGCCGTCGCGGGAGAGCTCGTGCTCGGCGTGGACACCGCCGTGGTCTGCGACGGGCGTGCCTACGGCAAGCCGGCCGACCGCGCGGAGGCCGAGGCTGGCCTGCGCCGCCTGGCCGACCGCGAGCACCGGGTGCTCAGCGCAGTGGCCCTGATCGGGCCCGCCGGCCGCGAGCGGACCGGGCTGGCCGTGACCACGGTCCGCTTCCGCGCCCTGAGCGAGGCGCTGCTGGCCTGGTACCTGGACAGCGGCGAGTGGCGTGAGCGCGCCGGCGGCTACGCCATCCAGGGCCGCGGCGCCGCGCTGGTGGAAGGGATCGAGGGCGACTACCTCAACGTGGTCGGCCTGCCGGTGGCCACGCTGCTCGGGCTGGCGCCCGAGCTCCTCGGGGAGACCGGGTGAGGCGCGCTCGTCTCGTGCTCGGGTTTCTCGCCCGCCGCCCGGGCCGCTGCGGATAGGACGCACGGCCCGGGCTAGCAGGGCTTTCGTGACATCGGCGCGGCTGAGCCGGCCGGTCGGAGACGAGCTGAACGGATACAATGCAGTCGCGGGCTGGGCTTTCGTCCTCGGTTGCGTGCACGCGTTCCTGCTCGTTAATGGGCGCGTCCGGACCTGCGCCCTATCCTCAGACCGTCTCCATGGGCTTCTTCTCCTACCTCACCGGCATGGGCGGCCGCGACATGGCGGTCGATCTCGGCACCGCCAACACCCTCGTATACGTGCGGGGGCGCGGGATCGTGCTCTCCGAGCCGTCCGTGGTGGCCATCGACTCGCGGTCGGCCGAGGTCCACGCCGTGGGCATCGAAGCCAAGCGGATGCTGGGCCGGACCCCCGGAACGATCCAGGCCATCCGGCCGCTGAAGGACGGCGTGATCGCCGACTTCGACGTGACCGAGCAGATGCTGCGCCACTTCATCCAGAAGGTCCACCAGAACCGCTGGGCTCACCCGCGCGTGGTGGTCTGCGTGCCTTCCGGCGTGACCGGGGTCGAGAAGCGCGCCGTCGAGGAGGCTTGCCTGAGCGCCGGCGCCCGACAGGCGTACCTCATCGAGGAGCCCATGGCCGCCGCAATCGGTGCCGGGCTGCCGGTCGGGGAGCCCACGGGCAACATGGTCGTCGACATCGGTGGGGGCACCAGTGAGGTGGCGGTGATCTCGCTGGGCGGCATCGTCGTCTCCCAGTCGATCCGCATCGGGGGCGACGAGCTCGACGAGGCGATCATCAACTACGTCAAGCGCGAGTACAAGCTGATGATCGGACAGTCCACCGCGGAGGAGGTCAAGCTCGAGATCGGCTCGGCCTTCCCGCTCGACGAGGAGGTCCAGGCCGAGATCCGCGGCCGCGACCTGGTTTCGGGGCTGCCCAAGACGATCGTGCTCACCAGCGAAGAGGTGCGCCTCGCTCTCGAGGAGACCGTGACGGCCATCATCGATGCCGTGAAGGAGACCCTCGACCGCACCCCGCCCGAGCTGGCCTCGGACATCATGGACCGCGGGATCATGCTCGCGGGCGGGGGATCGCTTCTGCAGGGTCTCGACGAGCGTCTGCGCGACGAGACGCAGATGCCCGCCCACTTGGCCGACTCGCCGCTCACCTGCGTGGCGGTGGGGTCGGGCCGCAGCCTCGAGGAGTTCGAGGCGATACACCGCGCCAACAAGCAATCCCGAAACAACCGGCGCCGCTAGGCGCCCTGGGCCCTCGGAGGTTCCCGAGGCAAGATGTTCGACCGCAAGACAATCCGGCGCCGCCGGGCGGCGCTGGTCGCCTTCGTGGCGGCCTCGATGGTGCTGATCACCATGTCGTTCTCGGGTGGTGGTCCCCTGGGCGCGATCCAGCGCGGTGCGCAGGACGTCGTCTCGCCGATCGAGACCGGCGCGAACCGCGCGCTCAAGCCGGTGCGAGACCTCTTTGGCTGGCTCGGGGACAGCTTCGACGCCAAGGACGACAACGAGCAGCTGCGCGACGAGGTCGCCGGCCTGCGCAAGGAGCTGGCCACTCGCCAGACCGCGCGCCGCGACGCCGATCAGCTGCGGGGCCTGGTGGGCCTGCGCCGCACGGACGGCTTCCCGGGCGCCACGAACCCTGTCGCCGCGCGCGTCATCGCGCGCTCGCCCACGGTCTGGTACTCGTCGATCAGGGTCGACAAAGGCCGCAGCGACGGCATCCGCCCCGACCAGCCGGTGATAGCGGCCGGCGGGTTGGCCGGAAAGGTCACCCAGGTCTCCGGGGGCAGCGCCCAGGTCACGCTGATCACCGACTCCTCGAGCGCCGTCTCGGCCCAGGTGGTGCCCAACGGCGCCAACGGGATCATCAAGCCCGAGGTGGGCAAGCCCGACGACCTGCTGCTGGACTTCGTGCAGAAGGGCCGTCGTGTCCGCCGGGGCGGCACGGTCGTGACGTCGGGCTTCGCCTCCGACGAGGTCAAGTCGATCTTCCCCCGCGGCATTCCCGTCGGACGCGTATCCCGCGTGGACCTCGATGAGGTCGAGCTCTACCAGCGCGTGCACCTCAAGCCGTTCGCCGACCTGCGCCGAATCGACTTCGTGCAGGTGCTCACCAAGCGCCCGGGCGCACGCGCCGGGGTGCCGTCGCCGTGAGCCCCACCCCGGGAGCCTTCTTGCGCGTGGGCCTGTTGCTGCTGGGCGCAGTGGTCATCCAGCTCTCGGGGCTGGGCCAGCTGCGCTTCCTCGGCGGGCACTTCGACCTGATCCCGCTGGTGGTAGGCGGGGTGGCCTACTACGCGGGCAGCGTGCCCGGCGCGGCCACGGGCTTCGCCGCGGGTTTCCTGTTGGACCTGCTGGCCGCCCAGACCATGGGCGCGTCCTCGCTGGTGTTGTGCGCCATCGGCTACGGGGTCGGGCGCTTCCGCGAGCTGCGCGATCCCTCGCACGGCCTGCTGCCAATCCCGGTCGGAGCGGCCGCGGCGGTCGGCTGGGTGCTTGCGTTCGGCGCGGTTTCCTTCATGCTCGACGTGGGGACCGCCAGCGTGAGCGGGCTCGTCTTCCGTGAGATGGTCGTGACCGTGGTGCTCGACACACTGATCGCCTTGCCCCTCTTCGGACTCGTGCGCCGCCTGATCCGTCCCTCCTTGGCGGTCGATCCCCTCGAGCGCAACCGCCGGCGCCAGAGCCCCCGCGAATCCGGCCCGCTTGGCCTCCGGGGGATGGAAGTCTGATGTACCTCGACGGAGAGAACCGCCGCTCGCTCACTCCTCAGCTGGCCTTTCGCGTGGCCCTCATCGGTGGTGTGGCCCTGCTCGCCTTCGGGGTCATCTTCTTCCGCCTGTGGTACCTGCAGGTGCTCTCGGGCGACAAGTACGAGGCCAAGGCCAACGACAACCGGGTGCGCGAGATCAAGGTCCAGGCGCCGCGCGGCGAGGTCGTCGACCGCGACGGGCGCGTGCTGGTGGACAACCGCACCGGCCTGGCCGTGAAGGTCACCCCGGGCAAGCTGCCCGACGACCCGGGTGGGCGCCGCGAGGTGTACAAGCGCCTGGCGGGCGTGCTCGGCTCGAGTGCCAAGCGCATCGATCGCAGCGTCTCCGACCAGCTCAAGGCGCTGCCCTACTCGGCGGCCACGGTCAAGCAGGACGTCAAGCCCAACGTGGTGGCCTACCTGCTCGAGCGCCAGAACGATTTCCCCGGGGTCACGGTCGAGCGCGTGTTCCTGCGTCAGTACCCCCAGAAGAAGATCGGCGCTCACCTCTTCGGAACGGTGGGGGAGATCACCAAGGAGCAGCTCACCGACCAGCGCTACCGCGGCGTGGGCCTCGGGGACCGAGTGGGCCAGTCGGGCATCGAGTATCAGTACGACCGCTTCCTGCGCGGCAAGAACGGCGCCTCGCGCGTGCAGGTGGATGCCCTCGGCAGCCTCAGAGGCGAGCTCGCGGTGCGCCGGCCCGTGCAGGGGCGCCAGCTGCGCCTCTCCGTGGACCTGGGCGTGCAGAAGGTGGGCCAGCAGGCGCTCGGCGGCGCGAAGGGCGCCTTCGCGGTGATGAACGTGCGCAACGGCGAGATGGTCGCTCTGGGCAGCACGCCATCGTTCGACCCCAACCTCTTCTCGAAGATCATTCGCCCGCGCGACTTCAAGCGCCTGTCCTCCGAGGAGCTCGGCAAGCCGCTGTTTAACCGTGCGTCCCAGGGCGGCTACCCCACGGGCTCGACCTACAAGCTGGTCACCTCGGTGGCGGGCCTGGAGGGCGGCCTGATCACACCCGACACCGTCCAGTACGACGGCGGCTCGATCACCGTTGGGGGTGTGCGCTTCCAGAACGCCGGCGGTGTCGTCAACGGACCGGTGGCGCTGCGCAAGGCGCTCACCGTCTCCAGCGACGTCTACTACTACCTCGTGGGGCGCGAGGCCAACGGCTCGGGCGATGGGCTGCTCCTGCAGCGCTGGGCGCGCAGGCTCGGCATCGGGCGCCGCACGGGCATCGACCTGCCGTCGGAGTCCCCCGGCTTCGTCCCCAGCCCGAAGTGGCGCAACGAGCTGTTCAAGAAGAAGCTGACCGACCGTCCCTGGAGCGTCGGCGACAACATCAACCTCTCGGTGGGCCAGGGCGACCTGGCGGCCAACCCACTGCAGATGGCGGTGGCTTATTCCACGGTGGCCAACGGCGGGCGGGTCCTGCGCCCGCGTCTGGGTCAGCGCATCGAGGACTCCGGCGGCCGGGCGCTCCAGCAGCTCGAGACCCCCTCGCCGCGCCGGGTGAAGATCAAGCCCGAGCACCGCCAGGCGATCATGGAGGGCCTGCGTGGCGCCGCCAGCGCCCCGGGCGGCACCTCGACCCCGGTCTTCAAGGGCTTCCCCGTGCCGGTGGCCGGCAAGACCGGCACCGCGGAGAAGGGCGCCGGGCGCGCCGACCAGTCCTGGTACGTGGCGCTGGCGCCCTACCCGAACCCCAAGTACGTCGTGGCGGTGACCTTCGAGGCCGGCGGCTTCGGCGCCGAGACGGCCGCACCGGCGGCCCGCCGGATCATGGGCGAGCTGTTCGGCGTCAAGGGCGATGCCAAGAAGCAGGTGCAGGGCGGCACCGCGCCCGACTGATGGCCCCGAGCGGCTAGCGTGCCGACCACCGTGCAGGCATCTCCCTACGGAACCTCCGTTCGCGACTTCCGCGACCAGCCGCGCGTACCCGCGTTCCGGCTCGACCCGCTGCTGCTCCTCGCGACCCTCGCCCTAATCGCCTGCAGCCTCTACACGATCGCCACGGCCACGACGGGCGACATCGACGGCAGTCCCTACTACTTCCTCACCCGCCAGTCGGCCTACTTCGGCGTCGGGCTGGTCCTGATGCTGATCGTCTCCCGGGTGGACTACTCGCGCTTTCGCGAGTGGAAGGCCGGGATCTACGTCGCGATGATCGCCTCGATTCTCCTGGTGATGCTGGCGGGCGTCTCGGCCCGCGGCTCCACCCGCTCGATCGAGCTTGGGTTCTTCAGCTTCCAGGCCTCCGAGATCGGCAAGCTGCTTCTCATTCTGGCCTTGTCGGGCTTCCTGGTGGATCGTGTGCGGCGCCTGGGGGACCGCGATACCACCAGCCGGGCGGTGCTGATGGCGGTCTTCCCGGCGATGCTGGTCATCGCGCAGCCCGACCTCGGCTCGGGCCTGGTCTACCTGGCCGTGGTGACCGCCTGCCTGTTCGTGGCCGGCACCAAGTGGACCCACTTCGCCGCCCTCGCCGCCCTGGCCGGCGTGGCCATCGTCCTGGTGCTGGTGGCGGCCCCCGCAGCCGGAGTGGAGGTGCTCAAGCCCTACCAGATGGACCGCCTCACCGCCTTCCTCGACCCGACGGAGAACCCGCGCGAGCAGGGCTATCAGGTCAACCAGTCACTGACCGCGATCGGCTCCGGAGGCAAGACCGGCCGGGGCGACCTGGCCACCCAGACCAAGCTCGACTTCCTACCCGAGCACCACACCGACTTCGTGTTCAGCGTGGTCGGCGAGGAGTTCGGCTTCGTGGGGACGGCGATCGTGCTGTCCCTGTTCGCGCTCTTGATATGGAGGGCGCTGCGGATCCTGACCATGGCGAAGAACCTCTACGGCACCTTGCTGGCCGGCGGGATCACGGCCATGTTCATGTTCCAGCTTTTCGTTAACGTCGGTATGACCATTGGGATCATGCCCATCACCGGCATCACCCTGCCGCTCGTCTCGTACGGCGGCTCGTCGGTGATCGTGACCCTCCTGGCCCTCGGCCTCCTGCAGTCCATACACGCGCAGGCGCGCGACGCTGCTTTCGCCAAGGGCAGGGACCTAGCCTTATGAGAGGAAAGAAAACCCTTGAAGAAGCAACTGCTCGTCACGGCGGACCGTGGCGAAACCCGCGTAGCCATCCTCGAGTCCGAGGATGGACGCAAGTCAGCAGACCCCCGCGTCGCTGAGCTCTACATCGAGCGCCGCGGCTCGGGCTCGATAGTCGGCAACATCTACAAAGGCAAGGTCGACAACGTCCTCGGCGGCTTGGAGGCCGCCTTCGTGGACACCGGCCTCGACAAGAACGGCTTCCTGCACGCAGACGACGTGGTCATCCCCGGCGTCGAGGTGGCCCGCCGCGGGCGCGGAGGCCGGGGCAAGGGCAAGCAGATCACCGAGCTGCTCAAGCCCGGCCAGGAGGTGCTCGTCCAGGCGGTCAAGGACCCACTGAAGACGAAGGGCCCGCGCCTGTCCATGCAGCTGTCGATCGCGGGGCGGCTGTTGGTCTATGTGCCCCAAGGCGAGGGCGTCGGCGTCTCTCGCCGGCTCACCGACGGTGAGCGCGACCGTCTGCGCAAGGCCGCGGGGAAGATCGACCTGCAGGGAGGCGGGGCGATCATTCGCACCGCTGCCCAAGGCGGCAAGCGCGAGGACTTCGAGCGCGAGATCAAGTACCTGCACAAGCTCCACGAGGTGCTGTGCAAGCGAGCTGAGGAGACGCCGGCACCGGCCATGGTCTTCCAGGAGGCCGACCTGTCGGTGCGCGTGGCCCGCGACATCTTCTCGGGCCAGTTCGAGCGCGCGATCGTGGACGACCCCAAGCAGCACCACCGCCTCGAGTCCTTTTTCACTCGGACCGCGCCGGAGCTGCTCGAGCGCCTGGAGCTCTACAAGGGCGAGGAGCCGCTGTTCGAGCGCTACGGCGCGGAGGAGGCCATCCAGTCCACACTCTCCCGCCGGGTCGACCTGCCCAGCGGCGGCTACCTGATGATCGACTACGCCGAGGCGATGACGGTGATCGACGTGAACTCCGGCTCCTTCATCGGCCGCGGCAAGGGCGCCCGCCTCGAGGACACCATCGTCAGGACCAACCTCGAGTCCGCCGAGGAGGTCGTGCGCCAGCTGAGGCTGCGCGACATCGGCGGCATCATCGTCATCGACTTCATCGACATGTCGCGCTCGCGCAACCGCGAGACGGTGCTGACGACCCTGCGAAAGGCTCTCGACGAGGACCGCACCAAGACCTACGTGGTGGAGATCTCGCCGCTGGGCCTGGTGGAGATGACCCGCCAGAACGTGACCGAGGGCGTGCGCGAGATCCTCACGAAGGCCTGCCCGACGTGCGAGGGCGAGGGCGTGGTGCTCTCCGAGGAGACCGTGGCCATCGACGCCGAGCGCCAACTGCGCGAGCTTGCCGCCGAGCGCCCGGACGCCGAGTCGTTCCTCATCGCCGTGCATCCCGAGGTCTCCACCGAGTTGGTGGCCGGTCCGGGCGCTCCGATCCACGGGATCGAGGCCGACACCGGCAGGCGCTTCCACTTCGAGGGCTCCGAGGCGCTGCCCATCGACCACTTCGCGGTGCTGCTCGAGGGCAGCCGGGAAGACGTCGAGGAGCGCGCCCTGCCCTTCCGGGAGGGCGAGGAGGTGCTCGTGACCATCCAGGAGCCCCACATGTACAACGAGGACGACGCCGTGGCGAAGCTCGACGCCTACGTGATCTCCGTGGCCGGGGCCGGGCGCCTGATCGGCCAGAAGACGTTGGTCCGCATCGAGAAGGTGGGACGCTCGGCCGCCGAGGCAGAGCTCGTGGACCCGCCGCCGGCGGCCTCGGCGGGAAGCGACGGCGACGGCTCCGAGCGCAGCGGCCGGCGACGAGGAAGCCGAGGTGGGCGCGGGCGGCGCAAGTCGACCGCCGATGCCGGTTAGACCCCGCAGGGCGTTCGCTAGCCTTCACGCGCTCATGTACGCGATCGTCAAGGTCGGAGGCAAGCAGTACCGCGTCGAGACCGGGGACTCCCTGGTGGTCGACCGCATGCACGAGGACGAGGGCGCGAAGGTGGCCCTCCAGCCGCTGCTGTTCGCCGACGGCGACGACACCGTGTTCGACGGCGATGACCTTACGAAGGTCAAGGTCGAGGCCACCGTGACCGGCCACGAGCGGGGCGAGAAGATCCGGGTGCTGAAGTTCAAGCCGAAGGGCAACTACAAGCGCCACCAGGGCCACCGCTCCGAGCTGACCCGCCTGGAGATCGGCGAGATCAAGAAGCTCTCCCGCAAGCCGGCCAAGGAGAAGGAGGACTAGTGGCTCATAAGAAGGGACTCGGGTCCAGCCGCAACGGGCGCGACTCCAACGCCAAGCGCCTCGGCGTGAAGGTCTTCGCCGGCCAGACGGTGACCGGCGGCGAGATCATCGTGCGCCAGCGCGGCACCCGCTTCAAGCCGGGCGACGGCACGGGCCTCGGCCGCGACCACACGATCTTCGCCAAGCGCGCGGGCGTGGTCGAGTTCGCCCAGGGGCACCGTGGCCGCACCATCTCGGTCGTCGCCCAGGCCTAGCGCCCTGGGCTTCGCGGGCGGCGCAGCACGCCGGGACGCGGTCGACGTTTGACCGAGCTGTTGAGTCAAACGTCAACCTCATGAGCTGATGTTCGCCGACACGGCCAGGATCTTCGTCAGGGGCGGTGCCGGGGGCGACGGCTCGACCTCCTTCCGCCGTGAGGCCCACGTGCCCAAAGGCGGGCCCGACGGCGGCGACGGAGGCCGCGGCGGCGACGTCGTGCTGGTCTGTGACCCCTCGCGCCGCGATCTCGGCGCCTTTCGCCGGGGCGCGCACTTTCGGGCCAAGCGCGGCGGCCACGGGGAGGGCTCGCAGCGCCACGGCGCTACGGCGGCCGTGCTCGAGGTCCCGGTGCCACCGGGCACCGTGGCCGAGGGATGGGTGGGCTCCGACCAAGAGGCGCACTGGGACCTGACTCAGCCAGGGCAGCGGGCCACCGTGGCGCGCGGCGGGCCAGGCGGCAAGGGCAACAAGCGTTTCGCGGGGTCCACCCG
>JACCZR010000051.1 GCA_013695855.1 Thermoleophilaceae bacterium | reverse complement strand
TGGTCTGCCGTGCTCCCTGGGTGGTCGGGAACGGGCGCGGCGCGATCGAGTCCGTCTGTCCGACCACGTAGGCGTTGCCCTGACCGTCGACCGTGATCCCGTTCGCGAAGTCCGAGCTGGCGCCGATGCCCCCCGGGGTGATGGTCGAATTGTTGCCGCCCAGGAAGGTCGAATACTCGATCTTCGGGTCGATCACGAGCGGCTTGGAGCGGTCATAGGTCCCCACCTTGAACCCCACGCGACGATTCCCGCCCTCGAGGGCGTAGCTGCCGGCGATGCGCCGCCGGGCGGCACCCTCGCCCTGGTAGATCACAGGGCGCCGCTGGCGGATCGCGCCGCCGTCGGCGTGGATGAGAAGGTCACCACCCTGGGTGATCGACAGCCTGTCGGACCCGCGGAATCCGAGCGCGATCTTGTCGGGGTCCCTGCCGGGTGCGACTACGAAGTCGTACTCGAGCTCTTTCTGGCTGCCGCGATAGACCATGTCGACGCCCGGGTAGACCCCCGCGTAGCGGACTCGCGCAAACGACGGCACGTTGGTTTGCCAATTCCGCTTGTCCGAGCCCGTGAGGTAGTTGCTTGTCCCGGCAAGGCGTTCGGTTCCGGACACCTCCGGGCGCGGGTTCCCCCCCACGACGTGCATCCCCACGACCGCGGCCGATCCCCCAGCAGCGGCGGCGGCGGACTTCTTGCTCCTGAGCGCCAGCACCGCCCCGTCGCGGGCGAGGGAGACGGTGTAGCCCGGACCGCGGGCCAGGAAGTCGACCTTGCCGGGGGCCTGGCCCTTGTTTGCCTCGAAGCGGACCGGCAGGCGCTCGAACAGCTTCTGGACCTCAGCCTTTGAGGGCGCGGCCGCGCCGGCGGGGCGGTCGTCGGACAGCAGCGTCGCCAGGCCGAAGGTCGAAGCCCCTGCGCATGCGAGCACCGCCAGGGCGAACAACGGAGCGCGGGGCACTCGGGGAGCTCCGGGCGCGGCAACACCAACCGACATGCACATTCCCCCAAACAGGTAGCGAGTCCAACTCAAGCTGCGAGCGGCCCAACGTAGGCCCGTCTCTGTGAATGCGTAAGTGCCCAGCGCACATAGCGCGCGGCGGGCCTTGCGCGACCTACCTGCGGGTTCTGACCTTCGCTGCTCTCGAGCGGCGCCCGAGCCTGCGCGAGACGTTGTCGCGCGCGGCGACCGCGTAGTGGTAGGTGGTACCTGGGCGCAAATCGCGGATCGTAAGCTTGAGCTTGGCGCCCACGCGCCTCACCTTGGGAAAGCGACAGCTTCCCTTGCACAGCGTCTCGGCGCGCCGGAAGTCGCGCGCCCCGCGAATCGGTCGGCGCGACTGCTTGACCAGGTAGGCGCGCGCCGGGGGCGGCTTGACGCCATCGCTGCCCGGCGCGTTGAAGGTGAGGATGATCTTCGTCTTCGAGACCGCACGCGCCCCCACTCCGGTGACGCGGCCGGGCGTGCGCCCGTGGCGTTTGAGGCAGGCCCGGCGCCCACTGCTCCTATGACGCTTGAGGTGGCGGATGGCCCGCGCTCGTCGGCGCCCGGAGCGACGCCGCGCGCTGCGCGTCTCGCTCCTCGCGTGGCGCGCCACGCGGCTGAGGCAGCTGCGCAGGGCACGGGCTCGCATCGCCTCGGCCTCGCGCGGGTTGGCGTACACAGGGGGTGCGCTCTGGGCGGGGGCGGCCGGCTTCTTGGGGGTCGAACACTTGGCGCCGCCGGACGGGGTGCCGAGATCGACCGGGCCCCTCGACCCAGGGGTCTCGTCGTCGCCGACGTCGGCCGAGTTGCAGTAGCCCAGCCTCCCGTTGGCGCCGTAGCCCCAGCAGCGGACGTTGGCGTCGTCGGTGCGCGCGCATGCATGGCGAGCGCCGAGGGTGATCGCCAAAGCCGTGCGGCCCGTGCCGAGGTTCACCGGCCCGACCGAGCCGGGCAGCTCGTCGTCACCGATGTCTGTCTTGTTGGCATAGCCGAGCCGCCCGTCGACGTTGAAGCCCCAGCAGCGCAGCGTGTCGTTGTCGAGCGTCGCGCAGGCGCTGCCGTCGCCGACGCTGACCGCCTTGGCGGTGCGCTGATCGCCCGGCGGGGCGAGGTTGACCGCTCCGACCGAGCTGACCGGGCGCTGCTCGCTGTCGCCGATCGTCGTCTCGTTGCCGTAGCCGAGCCGGCCGTTGCCGCCAAAGCCCCAGCAGCGCACCGTGTCGTTGCGGAGCACGGCACAGGTCTGCGTTGCGCCCCCACTGACCGCCTTGGCCGTGAGTCCGTCGCCAAAGCTCACCGGTCCGGCCAGCGCCGGGGTGTCGCGGTCCCCGACGTTGCTCTGGTTGCCGTAGCCGAGCCGCCCCGAGCCGCCGCTGCCCCAGCAGCGCAGGTCTCCGTTGTCGAGCACCGCGCAGGTGTGGAAGTCGCCGGCGCTGACCGCCACGGCCGTGCGCCCGGCGCCGAGCTCTACGGGCCCGACCGAGCCCGGGGGCTCGTTGTCGCCGATGTTCATCGGGTCGGGCTCCACGGTGCTTCCGGGCTCGGGGGCGGGATTGCCGTAGCCGAGCTGACCGTAGTAGGCGTAGCCCCAGCAGCGCACGGTGTCATCGCTCAGCAGCGCGCAGGTGTGGGCACGGCCGGCGGAGATCGCCTTGGCCTTGAGCCCGGCGCCGAGGTCCACCGGCTCGACGGAGCCGGGGGTCTCGTTGTCGCCGACGGGGTCCTGATTGCCGTAGCCAAGCCGGCCGTTGCCGGGAAACCCCCAGCAGCGCACATCGCCGCCGTTGAGCAGCGCGCAGGTGTGAAAGTCGCCGGCGCTGATGGCGGTGGCGGTGCGCCCATCGCCGAGGTCCACCGGCCCGGCCGCGGCCGGCGTCTCGTCGTCACCGATCGTCTTCGTATTGCCATAGCCCAGCTCGCCCTCACGGCCGAACCCCCAGCAGCGCACGGGTCCCCCGGGGAGGATCGCGCAGGTGTGGTTGCGCCCGGAGTCGATCTGACCCGCCGCCGGCGAGGTGGGCTGCGAGGCCTGCTCCGCCTGCGTGGCGGCGGGAAGGACGATCACGAGGGCGATGAGCGCAAGAAGCGCACGCGTGAGGAGGCCACCTCGTCTCCGGGTGCCTCCCGCGACTCTCAATCTCCGCTCCAATACGGCACCCATCACGTTACGTCGAGCGTAACTGGTGACTGGGCGCCAGCGCGCCGCCTTTCGTCAGACCTCACCCGCTGCACAGCTGCTCGCGCGCCTGCTCGGAGCAGGGCGTCCACGTCCTTCGGGGTCGGTCCGTGAACTTCAGTTCTTAACCAAGAGCATCGAGTGGGCGCGGGAGGTGGAATCCGGACAGCCGCCCTACGGGCCGAGGTCCGGACCGATCCCACGAGGGCCGGAGCCCTCCGCTTACCGCTCCGCCACGACATCCCAGTTCGATCGTGGGCGCCACAGCATGCAGTGGTCTCCCTCGGGGTCCTGAGGCTACCGGCCGTTCGAGCCATTCGGGCCGCCCCCGGCGAGCTTGGCCTCGATCGCCTCGCCCGCTTCTGCGAGGGCCACCAGGGCGCTCTTGTCCAGTGTCGGCGCCAGAGCGCCGGCGGGTGCCGGGGGCGCTGAGAGCTGGTAGTGGCGGTGGGGCTCGTCGACCCAAACGAGGTACCAGCCAGGGCCGGCCTCGGCCTCGTCGCCGGCGGGTCCCGCCTGCTTGCCGCGCTGCACGCCCGCGTGGTAGACGAGCACGACCATCGTCTCGGCTACGACGCCGGCGTAGGTCGCACCGATGCGTACCCACGAGTGGCTCTGCTCCGATTCGGCGGTCATGCGGGGACAGGATCGCAGCACCACGCGCCGCGTCCCCGCCGGGTCGCGTCGCCGGTCACCTCTCCAGCGGTCCGAGGCCTGCAAGACTCCTTGGCATGGAACCCCTGCCGCCGAGGTGCTGAGCCGTGTCCGCGCCCGAGCGACCGCAGTTCTGCCCCTGGTGCGGCTCACCGCTGCCATTCGAGCAGCACGGGCACGAGCCGCGCTACGAGTCGCTCGCAAAGGAGGCTCGGGCCCGCGGCGCCGACCCGCCGCGGTTGCCCGAGCGGGTCGAAGACATGCTGGCGGGCGAGTCGTACGTCGGCGCCTGCCCAGGGTGCCGGGTGGTCAGCCACGTGATCGGGCACCGGGCGTGATCCGGCGCCCGAGGGGCGCGCCCTCGCCGAGCGCGCGGGCGACCGCGTCGAACCGGCTGAAGCCCGGAGCGGCGCTCCTCAGCCGCGAGCCGGCTCAGGGGCCTCGGCCCGACGCAGCGCGACGAACTCCTCGTATCGAACGAGGAACGTGTCGAGCGTCGAGCGCGCCTCGGCCAAGCCCTTGGCCCGACCGTGCAGGTCCTCCATGCCGGCGCGCGTGATCTCGTAGATCCGGCGGTGGGGGCCGGTGCCCGAGGCCTCCCACGCCGAGTGCACCAGGCCCTCCTCCTCGAGCTTGCGCAGCCCCCGGTAGAGGCCCCCGGGGTCGGAGGACTTGAAGCCCAACGCCTGCAAGCGCTCCAGCAGCTCGTATCCGTGGGCCGGCTGCTCGCGCAGCAACAGCAGCAGGGAGGGCCGCAGGAAGTTCTTGGGCAGGGCCGAGGCGGTGGGCTCGGCGGTCACGCCTCAGTTGTGGGCGTGGGCCGTGGCCCGCCCCTCGATGCAGTCGGCAGCCGCCTCGGGCGAGTCGTGGCACCAGCAGTCGTCGTCGCATTCGCCGTGCCCGGGCTTCGTGAGATCGGCGAACTCGTCGGCGAAGCTGCGCTTGCCGGCCTCCGCGCCGACGGCAGTGAGACTGAAGCCCCCGTTGGCGGGGGCCAGATCGCCGTCAGCCACGAACCGCTCGACGTAGACCGCGAGCGTGTCGGCGGGCACGGCGAGGAAGGTCGACAGCTCCCGCACGGTCGGCGCCTCGGCGAGCCCCTCCCCGCGCATCCAGTACATCGCTTGGAGCAGCTCGTCGCGAACGCGCAGTACCTCGAGCTCGCTCAATGTGCCGCCCCGTTGCCCGCCGCACCGTTGGCGCTGGCCTTGGATTCGGTCACGAGCCTCATCGCCAGCTCCTCGATCGCGTCCACCGCCGGAGATCCGTCGCCGAGGTCGAGCGGAGCACGCCCGGCCTGCTCAGCCACGCGCATGCGGTCGTCGAACGGGATCACGCCCGCCACCTCGAGCTCATGCTTGTCGGCGAACTCGCGAACGGCTTCCAGCTCGCGCTCGTCGCGGACCTTGTTGGCCACGAGCACGATGCGCTCGATCCCGAGGTCCCCGGCAAGGCCCGCCATGCGACGGCCTGTCTCGAGCGACTTGAAGTAGGGCTCGACCACGGTGAGCATCAGCTCGGTGTAGAGGGTCGTGCCACGCGTGAGGTGCTCGGGCGAGGCCTCGGTGTCGAGGATCGTCACGTCCTGAGGCTCGTCTCCCGAAGCCCCGATGAGGGTGCGCACGGTGGCGTGCATGCTGCACAGACAGCCCGTGCCCGCCTCTTCGGGGGCGGGGTGCGCCATCACGAGCAACGTCGTGTTGTCTGGGCCCTCCAGCGAGTGAGAGGAGCGCACCTCTTCGAACGTCTTGGTCAGCTCGGGCCCGTTGGCGCCGCGGCGCAGGAGATCGCGCGGAAGGGTCGGCACGTCGTTGATTCGCTCGGCGGGGATCCCCAGCGTCAGGGCCAGGTTCGGGTTGGAGTCCCCGTCGATGGCCAGCACGCGGTGCCCGTTGCGGCCGAGCACGCGGGCCATCGTCCCCGATATAGAGGTCTTGCCCGATCCTCCCTTGCCCGCGATCGCCAGCTTCACGTGGAACCGATCATACCGACCGCGCGAACCGGCATCGTGGCGGTGAGATCCCTAGTCCTCGTCCTGAGCCTCACGCGCGTCATCCTGAGTCTCGGGTGCGGTGGGGACGCGGGGCATGTCGGTCTTCGGATCGAGCCCCTCGTAGCCGCCCAGTCCGGGCAACTCGTCGCGCGACCCGCCTGGGCCGGCGTCCTCATCTTGCGCCGTATCCAGGGGCTCCTGCTCGGGAACGTCCTGCGCGTCTTGGACCTCTCTGTCCTTCTTGGATTCGGTCATCTGCGGCTTCTCCTTCCATCCGGTGGGTGCCGGCCTCGACGGCGCCAATCGTGGCATATGGCGCCAGCTATGTGCTTTTTGCCAACAGCGGGCGCCATCATGGTAGATTCCCGCTCCGGGAGAGTCGGGGAGAGGAGAGTCCATGACGATGCTGCTGGCGCAACAAGGCGAGGTGAGCCGTTCCAC
>JACCZR010000062.1 GCA_013695855.1 Thermoleophilaceae bacterium | reverse complement strand
GGCCGAGGCCCTGCGGCGCTTCGGCACGCTCACGCTCGCCGATCTGTGCGTGGGCCCCGCACGCGCGGCGCGCGAGGGGATCGAGGTGGTGCCCATGCAGGCCCTGCTGTTCGGCGTGCTCGAGCCCATCTTCCGCTCCACGCCGGAGGCCGCGGAGCTGCTGGCGCCGGGCGGTGAGCTGCTGCGCGCCGGCGAGACGATTCGCCTGCCCGAGCTCGGGGTCCTGCTCGAGCGCCTCGGGCGAGAGGGTCCTCGCTTCCTCTACGACGGCGACGTTGGCCGGGCGGTCTCGCAGTGGGTGCTCGACCGAGGCGGCCTGCTCAGCGTGGAGGACCTCGCCTCCTACAGGGTGGCCGAGCGCGAGCCCGCGCGCGTGGCCTACGCGGGGAGGGAGGTGCTCACCAATCCCCCGCCCTCCAGCGGCGGCATTCTCATCGCCGACGCGCTGGGGATCCTCGAGCGCCTGGCCGACTCTGGGGATCCGGCCTCGGTGGCCGAGGTGATCGCCACCACCAACCGCGCTCGCGACGAGGAGTTCCTCGAGGGGCTGGCAAGCGACGGCTACCTGGAGCGCTTCCTCGCCGCCGACGCGCTGGAGAGCGTGGCGGGCGAGGTCCGCTCGCGACTGGGCAACACCACCCACATCTCGGTGCTCGACTCCGAGGGCAACTGCGCCGCGGTCACCTGCTCGAACGGCTCATGCTCGGGCGTGGTGGTGCCGGGGACCGGCGTGCACCTCAACAACATGCTGGGAGAGGATGACCTGAACCCCCTCGGGCACCATCGCCACCCCTCCGGCGCGCGGGTGCCGAGCATGATGGCCCCTACGGTGGTGCTGCGGGATGGGGAGCCCGAGATGGCGCTCGGCTCGGCGGGCTCGAACCGCATCCGTTCGGCGATCCTGCAGACCGTGCTCGGGGTGGTGGACGACGGGCTCTCAGCTCAGGACGCGGTCGACCGGCCGCGGATGCATGTGGAGGGCGATGTGGTCGAGGCCGAGCCCGGTGTGGACGGAGGCGCCCTCGACCGCCTCGAGCAGCGCGGCTACCGGGTGCGCCGCTGGTCACAGAGCAACCTCTTCTTCGGCGGTGTCCAAGCGGTGGCCAGGACCGATGGGGAGCTGAGCGGTGGGGGCGACCCTCGCCGCGGCGGCGCCACCGCGTTCGCTTGACAACGCCGCGACGGAGGTCCATCACCACGAACGGCAAGCTCGCCGGCGGGGTCGCGACGGGCACCGTCCGCGTGAAGAGCCCCGGATGCACGGGCAAGGCGAACTTCAAGTCGCGCCGCACCGGTCGCTGAGCGCCGGAAGCGCCGCACCGACCCGATCAGAGGCGGACCTTGCCGTTCGAGCGCGCCTGCTCGGCGGCCGTCTCGGCGTGGTCGATGCGCCGCAGCGCCTTGTCGAAGAGCTCGCGCAGGCGGACCTGGCGCTCGGACTCAGAGCGCAGCTCCAGCAGGCCCTGCTTGGCCTCGAGCTCGAAGTCGAGCGTCGCGGCCATCCCGTAGGCGTCGAGCTCCTCGAGGTCGCTGTCGCTCGGGCGCGAGTCGGTCACGCGCTCCACGATGTCGGCGTAGCGCGAGCGCGTGGCGCGGCCCTCGTCGTCGTCTGGGGAGTCCGGGTGCTCGTCGAGCAGCTCGACGTCCCCCGCGGGGTAGGGAAGGTCGTCGCGGCGGCGCAGCAGGCGAAAGGCGCCCTCGCCCTGGACGAGGATGTTCATCCGCCCGTCCTCGGCGCGCGCGAGCAGCTGAGTGACGCTGGCGCTGCAGCCTGTCTCGCGCAGGCCGTCGTCGGCCAGCCAGACGATCCCGAAGGGCTCCCCGAGCTCGAGGCACTCGCCGATCATCATCTTGTAGCGCTCCTCGAAGACGTGCAGGGGCGCGACCTCGCCGGGCAGCAGCACCAGCCCCAGGGGGAACAGCCGGAAGCGCTCGATGAACTCGCCCACCGCTCGTAACGTACCCGTTGGGTGACCGCGATCGTCTGGTTTCGTCGCGACCTGCGCGTGCACGATCACCCTGCGCTGCGCGCGGCGCCCGACGATCAAGTGGAGCTACGCCGAGAAGGCCTTTGAGCGCTGGTGCCAAGGGCAGACCGGCTTCCCGCTGGTCGACGCCGGGATGCGTCAGCTCCTGCGCGAGGGTTGGATGCATAACCGCGCGCGCCTCGTAGTGGGCTCGTTCCTGACCAAGGACCTCGGGATCGACTGGCGCTGGGGCGAGCGCTGGTTCATGCGCCTGCTGATCGACGGTGACGAGGCCAACAACAACGGCAACTGGCAGTGGATCGCCTCGGTGGGCGTGGACCCCCAGCCGGCCTTCAGGCGCATCTACAACCCCGCGCTCCACATGGAGCGCTTCGACGCCGACGGCTCCTACGTGCGCCGCTACGTGCCCGAGTTGCGCGAGGTGCCCGACCGCTATCTGCGCGAGCCGTGGGAGATGCCGCGCGAGGTCCAGGACGAGGCGGGTTGCGCGATCGGCAGCGACTACCCGTGGCCGATGGTCGAGCACCGCAGCGACCCTTAGCCCGCTCTCAGCCTCTCCCGCTAACTTCGTCGAGGTGGCAACAGCCGCCGTGCCGACCTCCTCATCCTCCGGCCCGGCCTATGTGGCCACGGTCTCGTTCGTGGCCTCGCGGGCGGTGCCCTTCGGTGGCTTTTTCGTGGCCCTGCCGGGCGGAGTCGCCCTGGCCCGGGTGGCCCAGCGCCGCGGACTGCGCCACGGCTTCGGCGCGAGCTTCGCCACGCTCATCGAGACGATCGCCCTCATGGGCCCGGCCCGCTTCGGCGTGCCCTTCACCCAGGCTCTGAGCGCGCCCGTTCTCGGGCGAATGGAGTCGCGCTCGATCGCGGCCCCGTGGCAGGTGCTCGCGTGCTCGGCCATCCGCCTGTTCCAGAACGGGTTGGGCAGCCTGTTCTTCATCTTCATCATCGCGGGAGGGCTCGACGCCTACGCGGGCAGCGCGCGCAACGTGGCCGACCTAGTCGGTCTCCAGGTGGGGCCGGCCGACGCCCTGCTGCTCACCTTCGCCGGCCTCCTGGTCTGGACGATCTTCGCCTCGACCGTGCAGGTGACGGTCTATCGCCGCGGCCTTCTGCGCTGGGAGCGGTCGCCGGCCGGGGAGGCTGCCGAGCCGGAAGAGCTCTCGGGACACCGCGGGCGCTTCGATCCGCGGGCGGTGGCGGTGGCGGCCGCGATCGGCTTCGGGTTGCTCCTGGCCTCCACGGAGTGGCCGCTGCTTGCCGGGGTGGCCGCCGCACTGGCCGTGGCCTGGGCGCTCTCGCGACCCGACAACTCCACCGTCCCGACGGGGCTCGGCCTCGCCGCGCTGTTGGCCTTTGGCGCTCTGGTGTTCGCGCTCGTGGGGGGGTTGGGGATCGAGGTGGCCCTGCGGCGCGCGCTTCGTGCCGCGCTGCTGGTGTCCGTGGCCACCTGGCTGCGTGCGGCCGCCGGGGCCTCGGGGCTGCGCGAGGTGGCCCGTAGGGTGCTCGCCCGCCTGCGCTTCGTGCCCGGTGTTCCCGAGGCCGCCCGCACCCTCGACGAGATCGGCTCGGAGGGGAGGCTCCTCGCGGCGGGGCGGTCGCTGGTGGACCGGCTGTCGGGTGTTCCCAGGCGCCCCGCCCCCTTCCTCGACGCCGTCCTCACCTGGGTCAATCGCGAGTCCTCGAGCTTTCGGCCGGCTCTGCCGGCGCCGGTGCCGAGCCTGCGCATCCGGGCGATCGACCTCGCCCTCGTCCTGCTGGCCACGGCGCCCGCCGCAGCGTTGTTCGCCTAGGCGCGGGCGGAGACCAGCAGGTTGTAGAAAAGCGCCGGCGGCAGGCGCGGCTCGAGCACCGCGCGGTCCAGCGCCTGCAGGGCGAGGTAGCCGCGGTAGGCGTACTGGCGCCACAGCCACGGCACCTCGGCCGGCTCGGCGCTGCCCTCCAGGGTGCGGTTGACCCAGCCGAACAGGCTCGCGGCCAGCTCCTCACCGCTCACCCGCACCGTCTGGAAGCCGGCGGCCCGCGCGGCCTGGTCTAGGGCGGCCGGGGTGAAGGCGTGAACGTCGACCACCCGCTCGAGCACGTCCTCCTCGCGCTCCTCGGTGGCCCGCTCGGCCCGCGCGCCCGCGCGCACGGCGGCGCGCCACAGCGGCGCCGCCCTGTAGGCGGCGCGCTTGGGCCACGAGGCCAGGCGGTCGCCGTAGAACGAGGGCTCGCCGCAGAAGGCCAGCGCCCCGCCGGGTGCAAGCACACGGCGAAACTCGCGCAGGCAGCCTCCCAGGTCGGGCAGGTGGTGCAGCACGGCGTGGCCGAAGACCAGGTCGAAGGAGTCGTCGGGGAAGGGGAGGGCGCGTGCCTCGCAGGCTGTGCACTCGGCCTGCAGGCCCAGCCGCTCGGCCGAGCGCTGGAGCTCGCCCAACATGGCGGGGGAGATGTCCACGGCGGTCAGCTCGCCGATCACGCCGGCACGCATGAGGTTCAGGCCGAAGTAGCCCGTGCCGGCGCCGACCTCCAGGCCCCGGGGGTGGTGGCCGGGCCGGCTGCCGAGGGCCTTGGCGAGCTTGGCCGTGACCTGGCCCTGCCCGAGCTCGCCGTAGGAGATGCCCCACTTGGCGTCGTAGTGGGCGGCGGCGAGATCGTGGTAGCGCTCGTTGGCCTCGTGGATCTCCGAGAGTTCAACGGCTGTCACGGCGCGTGGACTCTAGCCTCCCTCCCCGTGGCGGTCGCCGAGCATGTGCAGCGCGACCAGCCGCTGGGGGTTGCCCCGCTCGAGCTGACCGGAGAGCGCACGCTCCCCGACGTCCCGGCCGAGAACTACTGGTTCCAGCGCCACCTCCTGGTCTACCGCTGGATCGCCGAGCGCTGCGCCGGGCTGGACGTGGTGGACATGGCCTGCGGGGAGGGCTACGGCAGCGATGTCCTCGCCTCCCGCGCGGCCCGCGTGACCGGGGTGGACGCCAACCCCGAGGCCCACGCGCACGCCCGGGCGAAGTACACCCGGCCCGGCGTGCGCTTCGTGCGCGATCTGATCGATGCCTTCGCCGAGCCCTGCGACGCGCTGGTGTTCCTGCAGACGATCGAGCACCTCACCGAGCCCGGCGCAGCGCTCGATCACTTTCGCTCGCTCCTTGCCCCCGGGGGGGTGGCCTACGTCTCCACCCCGAACGTGCTCACCCTGGCGCCGGAGGGCGCCGAGCGCTCGGGCAATCCCTGGCACGTCCACGAGTACCGCGCGGAGGAGTTCCGGGAGCTCTGCGAGCGCCACTTCGACGACGTGCGGCTGCTCGGGCTCTTCCACGCCCGCCGGCTGCGGGCGCACGAGCTGGCGCTCACGGCGGGCTGGGACGAGCTGCACCCCAAGCTCGGGCTCACGAAGCCCTTCTACGACCGCTTCACGCCCGCCATCTCCACGAGCGACTTCGCGCTGCGCGAGAGCCCGCTCGACCGCGCGCTCGACTTCGTGGCCGTCCTCCGTCGGTGACGAGCCTCGCCTACCCCGAACTGCCCGCCGCGGCCAGGCCGCGCTGGGCGGCGTGGATGGCGCCGGCGGCCTTCTTCTCGGCCGTGGGCCTGACCATCGCGGCGGGCTTCCCGCTGCTGCCGGTGGCGCTGCTCACCGAAGCCCCCGATGCGGTGGCCGGCATCGCGCTGCTGGTTTTGATCCTCGTGCAGGACGCGGCGCTGGTGGGCATCGCGGTGTTCTTCGCCTCGCGGCGGGGCAAGCCCCAACCGTGGCACTTCGGCCTGCGCGCCACAGGCTTCTGGGTCACGGCCGGCCTGGCTCTCGCCGCGGTCCTGCTCGTGTTCGGCTTAGAGGTGGGAATCATCGAGCTCTTCAACACCGACACGCCCGAGGACGAGCTGGCGGCCACCAGTCCCGTGGGCGCCATCGCCGTCGGCCTGGCCGTCATCGTGGTGGCGCCGGTCACCGAGGAGCTGTTCTTCCGGGGCTTCTTCTACCGCGCGCTGCGCACCCGCTTCCGGATCTGGTCGGCGGTGCTGATCGACAGCGCCGTGTTCGCGGTCATTCACATCCAGTACATCGGGAACCCTGAGATCTTCATCGTGATCGCGGCCTTCGCCGCGATGGCCTGCCTGGTCTACGAGAAGACCGGCTCCATCTTCGCCTGCATCGCCATCCATGCTGCCTTCAACACGGTGGCGAGCCTGGGCAGCTTCCCCGTGGTGGCCATCGTGATCGGTGTCCTGGTGCTGGTCGCCTGCGTGCTCGTGCCACGCCGGCTCGGCCCCCAGCCGTCGCCCTTCCCCGCGTGAACGGGCGCCCCGGCGCGCTCGCGCTCGTCCTTCACTCGCACATGCCTTACGTCGAGGGCTTCGACACCTGGCCCTTCGGCGAGGAGTGGCTGTGGGAGGCGGCAGCCACCGTGTACCTGCCGCTGCTCGAGCGTCTCGAGCGCCGAGCGGCTCCGATCACCGTGGGCCTCACGCCCGTCCTTTGCGATCAGCTCGAGGCCATGAGCGAAGGCGAGGCCGGCGATCGCTTCTTGCGCTTCCTGCGCGAGGTGCGCGCCGAGATCCACGAGGATGACGAGGCCGGCCTGCGCCGCGGCGGGCTCGTCGAGCTCGCCGACGAGTTGCGCCGCGCCGCCGGCGACTACACGAGTGCCTCCCGGGCCTTTGAGGCTCGCGGTCGCGACCTGATCGGAGGCTTCGGGGCGCTCGAGGGCGTCGAGCTGTGGACCTCGGCGGCCACCCACGCGCTCTTGCCGCTGCTTGCCACCGAGCCCGGCCTGGCCTTGCAGCTGGCCACCGGCACGCGTTCCCACGAGCGCCGCTTCGGCTCTTTCGGCGGCGGCTTCTGGCTGCCCGAGTGCGCCTACGTACCCGGCCTGGAGGGCGGGCTGGCGGACCAGGGGGTGCGGGCCTTCTGCGTGGACCAGACCGCAGCGCACGGCGTGCTCGCGCCCGAGCACCTGCGGCCGGTGGCCACCGGGGCCGGGCCCGTCGGGGTGCCCATTGACTGGGGGACGGTCGAGCTGGTGTGGAACGACCGCGCGGGATATCCGGTGAACCCCGTCTACCGCGACTACCACCGGCGCACCGCCCACGACCTGCGCCCCTGGAACAACGGCGGCGGCCCCTACCGGCCCGACGAGGCGCGCGCGCTCGCGCGCGATCACGCGCGTGACTTCGTCGACCGCGCGCGGAACCGCGTGCGCGATGGCGGGCTGCTGTGTTGCGCGCTGGACACCGAGCTGCTGGGCCACTGGTGGTACGAGGGGCTCGAGTGGCTGACCGCCGTGCTCGAAGAGGCCCCGGCCCGCGGCCTGGAGCTGGTGACCGTGTCCGAGGGCCTGGAGCGGGTCGAGCCGGTCGAGCGCGAGCTGCTCACCTCGAGCTGGGGGAGAGGCAAGGATCTCTCGACCTGGGACTCGCCCGCCGTGGCCGAGCTCGTCTTCAGCGCCCGCCGTGCCGAGCTCAGCACGCTGGTGGGCGCCACGAACGGCGTGGGGCGCGAGAGCCTGGAGCGGGCCGCCCGCGAGCTCCTGGCGCTCCAGTCCAGTGACTGGGCCTTCCTTGTCACGCGCGACCTCGCGGCCGACTATCCGCTGCGCCGGGCCCGCGGTCACGAGGCGGGCGTCCGGGAGGCTCTCGAGCAAGGCCGCTCGGATGGCGGCCATCGGGATCACGAGCGCGGCCCGCAGGCCCGCAGGGACTATTCTCCCCGCGCGGGTTCGGCCCTTCGCAACCTCGCGCCGGACCTCGATCTCGCTTCCATTTGCGCGCCCTGATCCTCTCCTGGGAGTACCCCCCGCTCATCGAGGGCGGCCTGGCCCGCCACGTCCGCAAGCTCGCGGAAGGCCTCGCGGCCGAGGGCATCGAGGTCCATGTGATCACGCGTGGGCATGAGGAGTCGCCTCCCGAGGAGGAGCTGTGGGGCGTAATGATCCACCGCGTCCGCGAGCCCGAGCGCCCGCGCGACCTGGGCGAGTTCGTCACCTGGATTGAGCACATGAACGCCGACATGCTCGCCGCCGGCGTGGAGCTGGGCGACCGGATCGCCTTCGACCTCGTCCACGGCCACGACTGGCTGGTGGCGGGGGCAGGCGACCACCTGGCCAAGCGCTTTCGCTGCCCGCTCGCCGTCACCATCCACGCCACCGAGTACGGGCGCCACCAGGGCTGGGTGGACAAGCATCCGCAGTCCTACATCCACGGCGTCGAGCGCTGGATGGCCAACCGCGCCGAGCGGGTGATCGCCTGCTCGTCCTATATGCGCGAGCACGTCGCCGACGTGTACGGGCTGGAAGAGGAGCGCATCCTGGTGATCCCCAACGGGATCGACCCAAAGGAACTGGTGCCCGTCGACGACCTCGACTCGCTGCGGTCCCGTTTCGCGGCGCCGCACGAGAGGCTCGTGCTGCTGGTGGGGCGCCTGGTCTACGAGAAGGGCTTCCAGATCGCGCTGGAGGCGCTGCCGGGCCTCATCGAGCGCGTGGGCGATGTCCGCTTCCTGGTGGCCGGCTCGGGCACGGCAGAGGCCGAGCTTCGCCGCCAAGCCGCCGATCGCGGCCTCGACGAGCACGGCACCTTCCTCGGCTGGATCGGCGACGACGTGCTCCACTCGCTCTACCGCATCGCCGACCTCACGGTGGTGCCCTCGATCTACGAGCCCTTCGGCCTCGTGGCGCTGGAGGCCATGGCCAGCGGCTGTCCCTGCCTGGTGTCCGACACCGGCGGCCTGCGCGAGGTGGTGCCCAACGAGGACGTGGGCCTGCGCTTTCGCTCGCGCGACCCCGCCTCGCTGGCCGCCATGGCCGAGCGAGTGCTGGTCGACCCCGCCCTCCGCGACCGCTTGGTGGCCGAGGCCTCCGAGCACGTGCTGAGCTTCGACTGGGCCGACGTCGCACGCCAGACCGCTGCGGTGTACCGCGAGCTGGCCGCCCAGCCCGTTCGCTGACCGCTTAGGCCACGCCGCGCGGTCCCGAATCGCAGAGCACCCGGCCGCCGGACGCGGCCCCCACACGCTCGCGGGAGCGCTAGCGGTTCTCGGACTACCGCTTGCACTGGCTGCAAGCGCTTGCACCGGGTGCAAGCCACTGTCGGGATCCCCCTAGCGGTGCTCAGAGGGTGCGCGCGCTCGCGGTCGCCTGCCGCGCGCGCCGCGGCGGGGGCGAAGCCCGTTCGTCCATCCCTTAGGGCCTAGATGGGCCGACACCAAATAGACCTCCCGGCCAACCGCGCAACTGCTCCGGAGGACTCGGTGTGGGCCAGTCGCTATCGCTGCGAATGGGGCCAGGTGGTGGGCGGGCGCGTTCGGCGGCTGCGCGCGCAGGCCGGCCTCTACCTCCACGACCTGCCGCGGATGGCGCGGCGGGCCGACGGCGGCTTCTACAGCGCGAGCTTCTTCTCGCGGCTCGAGCGCGGGTGGGCGAGCCCGCCGCTGTTCGTCTACATCGCGCTGGCCGATGCCTTCGACCTGCATCCGGGACGCCTGCTCGGGGTCGACGAGGCCCAGAAGCAGGTCAGCGACGCGGAGCTGACGGTGGTGCGCCTGATCCGTCGCATGAACCTCGCGCCCGAGGAGGCGATCGAGCGGCTCGTGGGCGAGAGCCCCGCGGGGTACTCGTAGGGCACGCGGCTACTAGAGCGCAGGCGCGGCTACTCGTAGCGCATGCGCGAGGGCTCCTCCCGCATGCGGATCACCCTCGCCGGCACGCCACCCACGACGGCGTTGGCGGGCACGTCGCGGGTGACCACGGCGTTGGTGCCGATCACGGCGTTGTCGCCCACGGTCACGCCGCGCAGGATGCACGCGCCGTAGCCGACCCAGACGTTGTTGCCTACGCGGACGTCGCGCTTGTAGATGCCCTGCAGGCGAACTGGACGGTCGACCTCGACAGTCCCGTGGTCGAAGTCGATCAGCATCACGCGGTCGGCGATCACGCACTCGCGGCCGATGGACACGTGCTGGAAGGCGGAGATGGTGCACTCCTGGCCGAGCACGGTCTTGGCCCCGATCGACACCACTCCCTCGTGGGCGCGCAGCTTGGAGCCGTGGCCTATCCAGGACCAGCGTCCGAGCTCGATGCGGCCCGAGCGACCGATCTGCAGCACCACCCACGGCCCGATGAAGGCGAGGCCGTCGGTGTGCAGGCGGCGGTGGCGCAGCAGCTTGCGGGCCAGACGCAGCATCAGCCGCGCGTAGTTGAAGTTGAGCATCCCGTGACGGCGCATGAATCCAAACAGCGCGACCGGGCCGCCATGGAGGGGAGCGGGAGCGCTGCGCACCTCTGGCGCCGGCACGTCGGTGGGCGGCAGGACCCTCGTCACGGAGGCCCGATGATAGGACGGGCTCTGGCAAGTCGGCGCTCATGCACATCCTGGCCGGACTCGGCGCCCCCACCTCGCCCGGAACGCCGACGCAGCTTCGGGTCAGCGCCGCAGAAGCTCGCGGAGCCCCCGCCGTGGGGCGGCGGTGTC
>JACCZR010000060.1 GCA_013695855.1 Thermoleophilaceae bacterium | reverse complement strand
GCCGCCGAGGCGTGCAGGACCACGCGTGCCTGATGGCGGTAGGTGACCGAGCGGGCGCTGCGTTGCACGAAGGCCACCGCGTCGCCGCCGGGAAGCGGGCGGGGCTCGAAGCGCTCGGCTGTGGTGGGCAGCCTGTCGATGCGGTCGAGGCGGAAGGTCCGCCAGTCCTCCCGGTTGCAGTCCCAACCGACCAGGTACCAACGGCGGCCGAGGGTCACGAGGGTGTCGGGCTCCACCAGCCGGCGGGTGCGCTCGCCGTCGCGCGCCTGGTAGGCGAAGCGCAGACGCTGCTTGTCGCGGCAGCCCCCCGCGATCACGATCAGCAACTCCGGCTCGACGGCGGTGTCGGCGGCGGGGCGGCTGAGCGTCGCGGTCGCCGACTGCAGGGCGTTCACCCGCCGGCGCAGCCGCGGCGGCAGCACCTGCTCGAGCTTGACCAGCGCGCGCACCGAGGTCTCCTCGATCCCGGTCACCGAGGCCCCGGCCGAGGTTCGCAATCCGACGGCGATGGCCACCGCCTCGTCGTCGTCCAGCAGCAGCGGCGGCATCGCCGTGCCCGCCTCCAGCCGGTAGCCGCCCTCGGGCCCGGTGGTGGCCTGCACCGGGTAGCCGAGCTCGCGCAGCCGCTCAACGTCCCGGCGCACCGTGCGTCCGGAGATCTCGAGCCGGCTGGCCAGCTCGTCGCCCGGCCAGTAGCGCCGGGCCTGCAGCAGCGACAGCAGTTGGAGCAGGCGGCCCGAGGTCAGCGTCATGGCCCGGAAGAGTCTCATGTATTGCGGCCAGATACTGACCTAAATGGCTCGTACCGTGACCGCCATGCACTCCATCGAGAAGCCGGCGGGGTCAGAGCCCGCCATACAAGTCACGGGACTGGTGAAGACCTACGGCCACGTGCGCGCCGTGGACGGGGTCAGCTTCCAGGTCACGCCCGGCACCGTGTTCGGCCTGCTCGGCCCGAACGGAGCGGGCAAGACGACGACTGTGCGCGTGCTCACCACGCTCCAATCGCCAGACGCCGGCGATATCCGGGTAGCCGGGGTGGACGCGGTGGCCGACGCCGCGCAGCTGCGCGAGCGGATCGGCCTGGCCGGCCAGTACGCCGCGGTCGACGACATGCTCACCGGCGAGGAGAACCTCGTGATGGTCGGGCGCCTGTACGGCATGAGCCGAAAGCAGGCCAAGGCGCGGGCCGGGGAGCTGCTGACGCGCTTCGAACTCACCGAGGCCGCGGGCCGAGTCGTGAAGAAGTACTCGGGCGGCATGCGAAGGCGGCTCGACCTTGCCGCGGCGCTGGTGGCGCGTCCGCCGGTGCTGTTCCTCGACGAGCCCACAACCGGCCTCGACCCGCGCAGCCGGCTCGACCTCTGGGAGATGATCGAGGAGCTGACCGGCGAGGGCACCACCGTGCTGCTCACCACCCAGTACCTGGACGAGGCCGACCGCCTGGCCGACGACATCGCCGTGATCGACCACGGCAAGGTGATCGCCTCGGGAACGCCCGCCGAGCTCAAGCAGCGCGTGGGCGGCGAGCGCCTGGAAGTCAAGCTCGAGGACCCGGCTCAGGCGCCCCAGGCCATCGAGGCGCTGGCGCCCCTATCCGACGAGAGGGCGGTGGCCGAGGAGGACGGCGTCACGGTGGCGGTGGCCCGGCGCAACGGGACGATCGTCACGGCCGTGCAGCGGCTGGGCGCCGCCGGCGTGGGAGTGGACGACATCGGCCTGCGCACGCCAACGATGGACGACGTGTTCCTCTCTCTCACGGGGAAGGTTGCCGAGCACGAGCAGGCCCAGCAGACCAACGACGAGGAGGTAGCAGCGTGAGGCGCCTGGCGACCGACACCCTGATCACTGCGGAGCGCAACCTGACCCGGCTGCCGCGCCAGCCCGACCTGTTCACCGCGTTCACGATCCAGCCGATCATGTTCGTGCTGCTGTTCGTGTACGTGTTCGGCGGCGCGATCGTCACGCCGGGCTACGACAACTACAAGGATTTCCTGATCCCCGGGATCATCGTCCAGAACATCGCCTTCGGGGGGTTCATCACGGCGATGGGGCTCGCGGAGGACCTCAACAAGGGCCTGATCGACCGCTTCCGCTCGCTGCCCATGTCCCGGGCCGCGCTGTTGGCCGGTCGCACGCTTTCGGACGTGGTGACCAACGTCACGTCGATGACCATCCTGGTGATCACCGGCCTGATCATCGGCTTCTCGTTCGACGCCGGCGTCGGTGACATCGTGACGGGCGTCCTGCTGCTGATCCTATTCGGCTACGCCTTCTCGTGGGTGTTCGCGTTCCTGGGGATGCTGGTCTCGACCCCGGAGGCCGCGAACTCGCTCGGGTTCATGCTGGTGTTCCCGCTCACGTTCATCTCGTCGGCGTTCGTCCCGGTGGACTCGATGCCCGAGGCGCTGCAGGTGTTCGCCGAGGTGAACCCGTTCACGGTGATCGTGGACGAGATGCGCGAGTTGTGGGTCGGCTCGCCCGGGGGCAGCCTGTGGCAGTCGGTCGCGTGGTCGGTGGCCATCACCGCCGTGTTCGCGCCGCTGGCGGTTTGGCGCTACCGAAAGAACGCCGAGCGGTAGGAGTCTCCAGGCGCTACGAACTCGACGCGGCTGCTTCGGCGGCCGCCTCGATCTTCGCCGGGTCGCTCTCCCAGTGAGCCTCTGCGGCGACGGGCGTGTCGCGCAGGTAGGCCTCGGCGTCCAGAGCGGCGGCGCAGCCGGTACCGGCTGCGGTGACCGCCTGGCGGTAGGTGTGGTCTACGAGGTCGCCGGCGGCGAAGACGCCTGGCAGGTTGGTCTGTGTCGATGGGCTCTCGACCTGCACGTAGCCGTTCTCGTCCACGTCCACCTGATCGCTCACCAGATGCGAGTTGGGCTTGTGGCCGATGGCCACGAAGGCGCCGTCGATCTGCAGGGTGCGATCTTCCCCGCCCTCGGTATGGGCAAGCACGACGGTCTCCAGGCTGCCGTTGTCGCCCGCCTCGAAGCGGTCCACCACGTATGGCGTCAGCAGCTCTATGTTCTCGGCCTCCCGCGCGCGGTCGAGCATGATCGCCGAGGCGCGGAACTCATCGCGGCGGTGGACGATCTTCACGTCCTTTGCGAACTTGGCCAGGAACGTGGCCTCTTCCATCGCGGTGTCCCCGCCGCCCACGATCATCGTCGGCTTGTCGCGGAAGAACGAGGCGTCGCAAGTGGCGCAGTAGGAGACGCCACGGGCGGACAGCTCTTCCTCGCCGGGCACGCCGAGCTTGGTCGGCTCGGCCCCCATGGCGAGGATCACCGAGCGGGCGCGAATCTCCTGATCGCCCACGCGCACCAGGTGAGTGCCGCCGTCTCTGGCAAGCTCGACGGCGCTTGCCTCGTCGGTGATGAAGCGCGTCCCGAAGCGCTCGGCCTGGTCGCGGAACTCCTGCATCATCTCCGGGCCCATGACGCCATCGCGGTAGCCGGGATAGTTCTCGACATCGGTCGTCTGCTGGAGCAGGCCACCCCACAGGAAGCCCTCGATCACCAGGGGCGCCAGGTCCGCCCGCGAGGTGTACAGCGCGGCGGTGTAGCCCGCCGGCCCGCTCCCCACGATCACAACGTCTTCGGTCTTCAAGTGGCCTCCGCCTTTACTTTACTTTCTGAAGTATAGCCTTCATTCTCCCAGCCGTGCACGGTGTGGCGAAGCTGGAAGTAAGCGATGATTCCCGGCGGGATCGGCAGCCAGAAAGCGATCACCCGGTAGGTGAGCACCGCGGGGAAGACGATCTCGCCCGGAATTCCGAATAGGGCAAAGGCCGCGATCATGCCGGCGTCCACCGAGCCCACCCCACCCGCCGGCGAGGGGATGAGGTTCGCGGCCATGCCCACGAAGAAGCCCTGCACCAGGACGGCGAAGGGAACGTCGCCGCCGAAGGCCTCGAAACTTGCCCACAGCGTGGTGATCTGAGCGGCCCAGAAGCCGATGGCGCCCAGGATCGCCACGGCGCCTTGGCGCGGATGGCGGACGTACGCGAGCGCGGTGCGCACACCGGTGGCCACGGTGGCCGGGCCGGTGGCCAGCTTGGCGCCGATCCGGGCCGCCCGCGGGTGGTCGCTTACTCGGCGAATGCGCCGCTCGACATCGCCCGGGATGAGCGCCACCAGGGCGAGCACGAGGATGACCGCTCCTGCCACCACGGCGGGGATGATCGTCCCGCCTACGGGCGCCTCGCCGGGCAGCACGCCGGTGCGAAGCAGGACGCCGAAGATGACCAGCGCAAGCAGGTACACCGAGTACATGAGCGCGAGGAACGCGACCATGCGGCAGGCCGAGCGCCGGCGCTCCATGCCCGCCTTTCGCAGCGCCCAGTAGGTCAGCGCGATGCCGCCCGCGCCACCCGCGGAGAAGATGCGGGTGGCCGCCAGCCCGGCCATGTTGATCTGGTAGGAGGCCTTCATGTCCAGCCGCCTGAAGCCCTCGACGTCGCGTCCGCCGGCGACCACGCCCTGGAAGAGCATCACGTAAGCGCCGAAGCCGAGCACCGTGGCGGCTACGGCGCCCACCACCCAGTACCACTTGGCGTCGCCGATCTTGTCCAGCGTTCCATCGAGCCCCACGATCTGGGGGAACAGCACGTAGATCGCCACGACCCCCAGGACGATGACCAGGATTGCCGTGGCGAGCTTGCGGCGGTCGTGCAGGAGAGCCTGGATCCTCGAGACCTCCTGTTCCTCCTCGGCCTGCTCGTGCGAGCGCTGCTTGCGCTCGTGGTCGGTGTGCAAGGTCGGGCTCACGCCGAGAGCCTCGCGAAGCCGTCGGATACCGCGAGGGCCAGCGGCTCGGCCATCGGCGCCAGGCGCACGATGCCCTCGGCCAGCGCGAAGCCGGCGACCAGGTCGACCACGTAATGCTCGCCCAGGTAGACCAGGCCGAACCCCAGCGTGAGCGCGTAGGCCCACGCAGCGGCACCGTGGCGCGGCCCCACACGCTGGAGGAGACGTGCGGCCATCACCGATGTTCCGAAGTGAAGCGACGGCATCGCGGCAAAGGGGTTGCCCTCCAACGAACTGTAGAGCGGCCGCCAGAGGCGGCCCCAGACCCTCTCGCCGGTCTCGGCCATGATGCGCCGGACCGGCGCTGTGTTCCCGTTCTCCCCCGCCCACCACGGCGGAGCGGTGGGCAGGACCCAGTAGACCACGCACCCCAGGTCGAAGCAAGTGGCCATGAGCGTGGCCGAGCGAGGGTAGAGCTCAGGGTGGCGGAGCAGGAGGTACCCCAGCGAGCCGTGGGGCACGAAGAACCAGCTCCAGTGCACCGCGGAGAGAAACAAGTCATGTGGGCGCACCTGCCCGGGGCGGCCGAGCGCATGCTGCAGGCGCAGCGTGGGCTCCTCGCCCGCGCCGATCACGCGGTCCAGGCGAATCGGGTAGTCCACGCGAACACGCTCGGCGAAGGCCACCGGGTCGTCGTCGGGCATGTCGAAGTGGGCGAAGTAGGCCCACATCTGCAACGCGTAGATCCCAGCGTCTCGCAGCCGTGTTCGGGGAGCGGCGATCGCCAGGGCGGCGGGCGCCTGGTAGGAGAGGACGGTGACGGCGGGGGCCGGAAGGCTCAGACGACGGCGCAGGAGCGGGGTGGCCACCCCGATCGCCACGGCGCCCCACGCCAGCGTCCGTAGGGCGCGCGAACTCCGCAAAGCCTCTAGAGGTTACCCCGTGGCGTCAGGCCGCACGCTCCAGGATCTCCACCTCGACCGGTGCCTTGTCGGCGAACTCGCGAGCGTCGTCCTCGCTGCCTATGTGCTCGCCCCAGTGCATGGGGACGGCGACTCGCGGCTGGATGCGCCGAGCGGCCTCGGCTGCCTCGCCCGCGGTCATGACGTACGTGCCGCTCACGGGCAGCAGTGCGACGTCCACGCCCGCGACGGTGTCCATCTCCGGGATCACGTCGGTGTCGCCGGAGTGGTAGAGCCGCTCACCGCGGAAGTTGACCTCGTAGCCGATCCACCCGGCCTCGCGGGGGTGGAAGAGAGCGCCCCGAGCGTCGCGCTTGGAGGTGTTGTAGGCGGCGACCGCCGCCACTCCCACGCCGGGCACCAGCTCGTGCTCGAGGCCGTCGCCGGGACCGAGGGACAGCACGCGCCCAGCGGCCCGCTCAGCCACGGCGGCGGGGGCCACCAACCAGGTGTCGCGGTGGGAGAGGCGCTCGATGTCGCGCGGGGAGAAGTGGTCGTAGTGGCCGTGGGTGACCAGGATCAGGTCAGCCGGCGGCGAGTCGCTCGGCACGCGGTAGGGGTCTATGTACACCCATGAGCGCCCGACCCTCACGCGGAAGCCGGAGTGGCCGATCCACTCGACGGAGTCCAGCAGCATGGCGCCATTATGAGCGCCGGAGGGGCCCCCATACCCGGTATTTGGGGGAGGTGCCGCCGGAGGCGGGCGCCAGCGGCGCAGCCGCCCTTGGGTGGAGCCCCCCCGGGGGGTATACCTTCCGCCGTGGCCTACGAGGCGATCATCTGGGAGGTGTCCGACGGCCTCGGACGCCTGACCCTGAACCGCCCCGAGAGTCTCAACGCCTGGACCGCCGAGCTTGGGTCGCAGCTCAAGCAGGTGATCGAGTCCGAGGCCACCGACCCCGCGGTGCGCGCAGTCCTGATCACCGGCTCGGGCCGGGGCTTCTCCTCGGGCGCCGACCTCAAGGGGAGCTTCGACGCCGCGGAGGACGGCTTGCCCGACGTCCGCAAGCGGCTGCTGGACGTCTACCACCCGATCATCGTGGGCACACGGCGCCTCGAGAAGCCGGTGGTGGCGGCGGTGAACGGGCCCGCGGTGGGCATCGGCTGCTCGCTGGCCCTGGCGTGCGACCTCGTGGTGGCCGCCGAGTCGGCGTTCTTCAGCCTGGCCTTCGTGAACATCGGCCTGATGCCCGACGGGGGCTCGACGCTGTTCGTGCCCGCCGCCGTGGGCAAGGCCCGCGCCTTTCAGATGGCCCTGCTGGGCGAGCGGATTCCCGCGGCCAAGGCGCTCGAGTGGGGCCTGGTGAACGAGGTTCACGCCGACGAGGACTTGGCGGGGCGTGCGGAGGAGCTGGGCGCGAGGTTGGCCGCCGGCCCCACCCGCTCCTACGCCTCGGCCAAGCTGGCCCTGAACCGGATGATCTACCCCGATCTCGACGCCCAGCTCGAGCTGGAGGCCGAGTTACAGCACTCGCTCGCCCGCTCGGAGGACTTCGCCGAGGGCGTCTCGGCCTTCATGACCAAGCGCGACCCCGCCTTCCGCGGAACCTGAGCGAGCGGCGTCGGCCCGCCGCGCCAAGTCTAGAGCCAACCGGCACGATGTAGAACCCCGCCTGCGCCCGCGGGTAGACTGCCCGCGCCTTGCCCGCTCGGAGGACCCTCCTCGCCCTCGCGGCAGCCCTCGCCGCGCTGCTCGTCTTTGCGGGCCCCGCCGCGGCGGACCTCTTCACGCCCGAGAGCGGCGGCTCGCCCAACGCGGACAAGATCGACACGCTCTACAAGATCACGCTGTACATCTCGATCCCGATCCTCCTGCTGGTCGAGGGAACGCTGATCTACTCGCTCGTCAAGTACAAGGCGAGAAGGGGCGGTCAGGCGGAGCAGATCCGCGGGAACACGTCGCTGGAGCTGGGCTGGACGATCGGCGCGGCGGTGATTCTCGTGATCCTCACCGGTGTCACCTTCGCCTTCCTGAACGGGATCACCAAACCCGAGGAGTCGGGGCCCGAGATCGCCGGCGGGGTGCAGGTGGCCGCCATCGGGCAGCCCGACCCGCCCGGCGGCAAGGGCATGCGCATCACCGTCAACGGCCAGCAGTACCTGTGGCGCTACGACTACCCCGGCAAGGAGTCGTTGTTCTCCTACCACGAGATGGTCGTGCCCACCGACACCACGGTCACGCTCGACATTACCTCGTCCGACGTGGTGCACTCGTGGTGGATCCCCAAGCTGGGCGGCAAGGCCGACGCCGTGCCCGGACACACCGCCGAGACCTGGTTCAAGATCTCCAAGCCGGGCCTCTACGGCGGTCAATGCGCCGAGCTCTGCGGCGCCGGCCACGCCGACATGCGCGCGGTCGTGCGCGCGGTGCCGCCGGACGAGTTCGAGCGCTGGGCCAAGGACCAGCGCGCCGAGATCAAGGCCGCCCAGGACGGGTTGGCCTCTCAGCGCAAGGCACGTGAGGCTCAGACCGGAGGAGGTGGGTGATGGAAGCGAGCAGCGCGCGACTGGCCGGCGGTCCCGAGATCTCCATGCACGGGTTCACCGAGCAGCCCAAGGGCTGGCTGTCCTGGCTGACCACCACCGACCACAAGCGAATCGGCGTGATGTACCTCTACGCCACCTTCCTGTGGTTCATCCTCGGCGGCGTGATGGCGCTGATCATGCGCCTGCAACTCGCCCAGCCCGACAACACGCTGCTCTCGGGCGAGACCTACAACAGCCTCGCCTCCATGCACGGCGTGACGATGATCTTTCTGTGGATCGTGCCCGTGCTGGCGGGCTTTGGCAACTACTTCGTGCCGCTGATGATCGGCGCGCGGGACATGGCCTTTCCGCGGCTCAACGCGCTCTCGTTCTGGCTGCTTGTGGGCGGGGGCATTGCCTTCTTCTGCAGCCTCTTCTTCGAGCCCCCACAGGCCGGCTGGACCTCCTACGCCCCGCTGTCCGACGACGCCTACTCCCCCGGCGGGGGCATCGACGCCTGGATCTTCCTGATCCACCTCACCGGGCTCTCGTCGCTGGTGGGCGCCATCAACTTCATCGCCACGATCCACAACATGCGCGCGCCCGGCATGAGCTGGGGCCGCATGCCGCTGTTCGTGTGGTCGATCCTCGTCTACTCCTACCTGCTGGTGGCCGCGCTGCCGGCCATCGCGGCGGCGGCGACGATGCTGCTCACCGACAGACACTTCGGCACCGGCTTCTTCAACGTGGCCGACGGCGGGGATCCGCTCCTGTGGCAACACCTGTTCTGGTTCTTCGGCCACCCCGAGGTCTACATCATGATCCTGCCCGCCTTCGGGATCATCTCGGAGATCCTGCCGGTGTTCTCGCGCAAGCCGGTCTTCGGCTACAAGGCGATCGCGGCGTCCACGGTGACCATCGCGTTCCTTGCCCTGGTCGTGTGGGCCCACCACATGTTCACCACCCCCACCGCGACGGTGGTGCTGGCGTTCTTCATGCTCTCCTCGTTCGCCATCTCGGTGCCCACGGGCGTGAAGATCTTCAACTGGATCGCCACGCTGTGGCGCGGCCAGATCATGATGAAGACGGCACTGTACTTCGCCGTGGCGCTCCCCGGACTGTTCGTGATCGGCGGCATCTCTGGGGTGATGCTGGCCGTCTTCCCCGTCGACTGGCAGCTGCACGACACGTACTACGTGGTGGCGCACCTGCACTACGTGCTCTTCGGCGGCTCGGTCTTCGGGATCTTCGCCGGGCTCTACTACTGGTTCCCGAAGATGTCCGGCCGGCTGCTCTCCGAGACGCTGGGCAAGCTGTCCTTTTGGCTGATGTTCGTGGGCTTCAACCTCACCTTCCTGATTCAGCACTCGGCCGGGCTGTCGGGCATGCCCCGGCGCGTGTACGACTACCCGGCGGACGCCGGCCTGACGGCGTACAACCTGATCTCGACCGTCGGCTCCTTCCTGCTCGGCATCGGGGTCATGGTCACCGTGGTCAACGTGCTCAAGAGCGTCAAGAACGGCCGGCGCGCCGGCAACGATCCCTGGAAGGGCAACACGCTCGAGTGGTTCACCCAGTCGCCGCCGCCGGCGAACAACTTCGACACGATCCCCCGCGTGCGCAGCGTGGAGCCGATGAAGGACATCCGGCGTGAGGTCCAGAAGGCCGGCAAGGCCTCCGAGAGCGTGGCCCAGCCGGTCACCTCCGGCACGTCGTGACCCATAGCGCCGGAGCGCAGCCCGGGCGTTGGCCGGGCGAGCACCGCCGCTCGGTCGTCACCCCGTCGGCGGGCTTTCGCCGCCTGGCGACGGCCACCGGGCTGGCCACCTTCGCCCTGATAATCGTGGGCGGCGTCGTCCGGGTCTCGGACTCCGGCCTGGGCTGCGGGCCGGCGGGCAGCGGGTTCAATGGCTGGCCGTTCTGCAACGGGGATCTCGTGCCCGGGCTCGACCTGAACTCGGTGATCGAGTACACGCACCGCGTGCTCGGCATCGCCGTCGGAATCCTGATGATCGCGCTGGCGGTCATGGCAATCCGCAAGCTCCGCGATCACCCCAGGCTCGTCCACTCCTCGTTGGCCGCGGTCGGGCTCGTGATCGCGCAGGGCCTGCTCGGCGCCGCGACCGTCGAGAAGAACCTCGACGAGCCCCTGGTGGCCGCTCACCTCGGCCTGGCCATGGGACTCCTGGCTCTCACCCTGTACATCTGGCGCGAGGCCCGCGAGACCGAGGCGGCAGCCAAGCCCTCCGAGCCCCGGCTGCGGGCACTGTCGGTGGTTGCCTCGGCGCTCCTGCTCTGCACGATCGTGGCCGGCGGCTACATGGCCGGGACGCAGAACTACGGCCGGGCCGACTACCAGCTCGGCGACGGCGCCCACCACGCCTGCGGCAAGGAGTTCCCCACCTGCAACGGGGGCTTCCTGCCCTTCGGCGAGGCCCGGCTGGTGGACATCCACCTGACCCACCGCGTGTTCATGTACCTGGCCGTGATCGCCGTGAGCGCACTGGCGCTGATGGCGCTGCGCCGCGGCTACAAGCGGGGCGCGCACCTGCTCGCCGGGCTGCTGATGGCACAGGTGCTGCTGGGAGCGTTGAACGTGTGGCTCGACGAGTACGAGCTGCTGATACTGGCCCACCTGGCGCTCGGAACGCTGCTCTGGGCGGCCTCCGTGAACCTGGTCTTCCACCTCTACGCCGCCCGCGCCCCCGCGCCGGCCGCCGCCCGTGGGCAGCCAGTGGCCGCCTGATGGAGGCTGTCGGCTTAGCCCACCGCAGCGGCTGGCGCACGGTCCTCTCGGACTACTTCGAGATGACCAAGCCCAAGGTCCAGTCGCTGCTGCTGTTCACCACGGTGACCACGATGTACATCGCGGGCGATCCGTCCCTCGCCCTCGTAGCGGCCACCTGCGTGGGTGGCGCCCTGTCGGCCGGCGGCGCGGGAGCCATCAACCACGCGATCGACCGCGACCTGGACCGGGTGATGAAGCGAACCGCCGACCGCCCGGTGGCCTCGGGCCGGGTGTCCCCCGCGGCGGCAATCACCTACGGCACGCTGCTGGGCTGTGCGTCTTTCGCCCTGCTTTCCCTGGCGGTCAACCCGCTCGCCGCCGTGCTCTCCATGTCGGGGCTGCTGGGCTACGTGTTCGTCTACACGCTGTGGCTCAAGCGCTCGACGCCGCAGAACATCGTCATCGGCGGAGCCGCGGGCGCGGTCCCGCCGCTCGTGGCCTGGGCCGCCACGACGGGCGGCCTCTCGGGCACGCCGATCTACCTGTTCGCCATCGTCTTCTTCTGGACCCCGCCCCACTTCTGGTCGCTCTCGCTGCTGATGAAGGACGAGTACGCGCGCGCCGGCGTGCCCATGCTCCCCGTCGTCCGGGGCGAGGCCGAGACACGCCGCCAGATCCTGCTGTACGCGATCCTGCTGTACGCGGTCTCCCAACTGCCCTTCTGCGCCGGGGCCTTCGGGGCCGTCTACCTGGTCTGCTCGGTGATCCTGGGCGCTGTCTTCATCGGCGGTGCGGTGCGCCTGCTGCGCAACCCCGACCGCCGCACCGCCCTGCGGCTCTACCTCTACTCGCTGGCGTACCTGGCGCTGCTGTTCTCGGCGATGGTGGCCGACGTCCGGCTGTAGCAGTGCCCTCGCGGGCATCCTGCCCGCGCTCTGATGGCATTGGCACCATCCCGGCGCCGTAGTCGTCAGGTGACCGGTCCGTCCGACGACCGGACGACGATGGTTGGCTCGATGTATGCCGTGACCCTCACCTGCAGCGACCGAGACTGTGAGCTTGAGGTCGTGGAGGTCGTCAGCTCCCTCGCCGAGGTCGAGCTGCTGGTGTGCGGCGGGTGCGGCTGCTGCCTGCAGGCCGTCGGCTTCGCCGAGGCGGTGGAGGCCCGCGCCGTAGCGCCGGTCGTCCTTCCGCTTGCCGCCTGACCGACCCGTCGCCGGCCCCAACCGAACCACACCGGCGCGGGTCAGCCAAGATCATCCCCGTGAAGCGGGCCGGTCTCCTGGTCTCCATCCTCGTCGCCGCACCGGTGGCCTACTTCACCCTTCCGGCGGTGGGTACGCCCTCGGGTGCGGCGCTGAACCACTCCCTCACCCAACGTGCCGAGGGCATGATCCTCCTCGACGACTCCTACCCGTGCGTCCCGCGGGACCGGCGCACCTTCACCTGCGAGATCTACGACTCGCGCGGAAGCGGGCTGGTCCTGTACTCGGTCTCGCTCGCAGGTCGTTGCTGGCGAGCGCGCAAGCTGGGCACCGGCAGCCACGAGGAGGGTCCGCCGCTGCCCCGGCGCTCCCAGGGGTGCGTCTCCCTTCGCGACCAGATGCGCCCCCTCGAGCGCTTCCTCTAGCCACCCTGCGCCAGCCGCTCACGGGCTTGGCGGCGCGCCGCGCGCTGAGCCTCGTCCTCGGCGTCGGACCGCAGCTTCGGCTCCTCTGCGCGGGCCGAGTCGGAAGCCCGGGCGCGGGCACGCCGGCCCGCGCGGGCGCGACCCAACCGCCGGGCCCGGAC
>JACCZR010000040.1 GCA_013695855.1 Thermoleophilaceae bacterium | reverse complement strand
TCTCCACGATGAAGGAGCTGCCGGCCACTCTCCTGCTCCGTCCGATCGGCTTCGAGACCCTGCCCACCGAGGTGTGGACCGCGACCGGGGTCTCGGCTTACTCCGAGGCCGCGCCCGCCGCGCTCCTGCTCATCGTGCTGGCCGCACCCGTGGTGTGGCTGGGCGTGGTGCGCGGCGGAGGCGGGCTCACCGAACTGCAGCGCTGAGCACGACGGCAGCCGACCTAGACTCGCCCGCGGAGTTGACAGGGGTCTGGTGGCCCACGGTGAAGAAAGCGAAGCGCTCCGTGAGGCGAGAAGACAAGCACCGCGAGGACGAGACAGCCCACGTCGAGGAGCCCGGCGCCCACTCGGGAGGGGAAGCAGGCGGGGGCGATCAGGCGGCCACGTCTGTCCGCAGAACCAGAGGTGATCGGCGAAAGAGATCCTCGGCATCCCATGTGAGCGCTCGAGCGCTCCGCACCCTCCCCTCCGCCGCCCCCTGGTTTACGCCGGTGCAGCGGCGTGTGCAACGACCTCGATCGCGGCGCGCATGAACGCCGGCAGGTCATCCGGCTTGCGGGAGGAGATGAGGTTGGCGTCGACCACGACCTCAGCGTCCTCCCACTCGCCTCCGGCATTTCGCATGTCGTCCTCGATCGCGGGATTGCCGGTCACGCGCCGTCCCGCGACGATGCCGGCAGAGGCGGGAACCCAGCCTCCGTGACAGATAAACGCGATCGGCTTGCCTTGGCCTTGGAGATCTCGCACGAGGCCGAGCAGGTCCTCGTCCATCCGCAGCTTGTCGGGCCCGTAGCCACCGGCGATCACGAGCAGGTCGAGGTCGCCGGCCGCCAGCTCGCCGGCCGCGCGCTCGGTCTCGATCTCGTCGCCACGCTTGCCGGGCAGGGTGGCACCGGCCTCCGAGCCGATGATCTCGACTGTGGCGCCGGCCTCGCACAGGCGGTAGAGCGGATACAGGGCCTCGATCTCCTCGTACAGCGGTCCGACGGCCACCGCTGCGCGCTTGCCCGCGAGCGGCTGGTCATGCTCGTGGTGGGTCATGTGCTCCTCCTCCTCGGGATCGTCGGGCCGCGTTCTTGATGCCCCGATCCCGGGCCTGGCGAACCTCCGATCTTCAGCATCGTGCGATGCTTGGCTGCGCTTGGACGGGGGTTCCTTCAGCACCGCCATCCTGCTCTTGCGTCACGCCGAATCCGAGTGGAACGCAGAGGGTCGCTGGCAGGGGCGCGCCGATCCAGCCCTCTCTTCGAGAGGTCGGGCGGCTGCCGAGCGAGCGGGCACGCTGCTGCCCCCCTTCGGTGCCGTGGTCGCCTCCAACCTCACGCGCGCGCGTGAGACGGCGCAGGCCATCGCTCGTGGCTCGGGGTGCGCGGGCCTCGCCTGGGTCACGCCGCTGCTGGCGGAGCGCAGCGTCGGACCGTGGGAAGGCTTGACGCGCGATGAGATAGAGCTGTGCTGGCCCGGGTACCTGGGACGCCGTGCACGCCCGCCTGGCTTCGAGTCCGATGGGAGTGCGCTCCGCCGCTTGCAGGCGGCGCTTGGAGTGCTCGAACGGGACTTCCGCGGCTCACCCGTGCTGTGCGTAACCCACGGTGGCCTGATCCACGCGCTCGAGGCGTGGGCCGGTCTCCCGCGGGCACGGCTCGAAAACCTCGCCGGTCGCTGGGTCACCCTGAACGACGGCGCGGTCACACTCGGAGCGCGCGATGGTCGAGCCGCCGCACTGCCCGTGAGCGAGGGTTAAGCCCCTGAGAGGCCGGCGGGGTGCGCGCGCTCACCCACGCCCCGAGGGTGTGGTGCGAGACTGCGAACTGTGCCCGCGACGACTAGACCCGCAGAGGGCGATCCCCTGCAGGCGGTAGTGCTGGATGTCGATGGCACCCTGGTCGACAGCGAGCGCGACGGTCATCGGGTCGCCTTCAATCTGGCGTTCGAGGAGGCAGGGCTCCCCGACTGCTGGGATGTGGAGCTCTACGGCAGGCTGCTCGCCATCACCGGCGGAGCGCGCCGACTCAACGCCTACTTCGAGGAGCAGGGCATGGCGAGGACCGAGCGCGAGGAGCTCGCCAGCCGCCTGCATTCCCGCAAGACCGAGATCTTCACCGAGATGGCGGCTCGCGGTGAGATCGACGCGCGTCCGGGCGTGCACGATCTGCTGGACGAGCTTGAGAATGCGGGCGTGCGGCTCGCCGTGGCGACGACCGGGAGCCTGAAGTGGGTGGAGCCGCTGCTCGACCGGCTGTTTGGACTCGAGCGCTTCGAGGCGATCGTGGCCAGCGACGACGCGCCGGAGCGAAAGCCCGACCCAAGCGCACACCAGATGACGCTCGAGCGCCTCAGACTCAAGCCGTCCGCTGCCCCTGCGGTGGAGGACTCGGCCAACGGGCTACGCGCCGCGAAGTCCGCGGGCCTGGCTTGCGTGGTCGTGGTAAACGACTACACACGCGAACAGGACTTCCACCACGCGGACCTGGTTATCGACGGATTCGGGGGCCCGGATGCACCCGCCGCGACCCTGGCCGATCCCCACCGACTCGATCCGCCCGGCCGCCTCGACGTGGACACCTTGCGATGCCTCGCCCAGTCGAGCGGCTCGTACGGCTAGCGCACCGCGAGTTCCTTC
>JACCZR010000034.1 GCA_013695855.1 Thermoleophilaceae bacterium | reverse complement strand
CTGGCGATTGCTGCCTCTCCGTGCGCTTGCGCCGCTCCTTCCACTGTGTGACCCCCAGCCACGCCATGAAGCCGACGACCGGGAGGAAATAGGCGACGTTCAAAAGCCAGTGACCCCCGTGGGCGATCAGAGTGGTCATCCGTTCCCCGCGAGCAGCAGCAGCAGCGCCACGATCGTGAAGGCGACCATCACCGCCAGCATCCACAGCTGGGAGCGGACTGCAAGCTGGGGCCGGTCCGAGTAGACCGTCAGCGCGCGGTCGTGTGAGAGGACCAGGCCGGCCACGTGGCCGCTGACCACCAGCCCGACCTGGATCAGTGCGATCACCGTGGCGCCCAGGAAATAGCTGATGGCGACCTCTGCGGTGCCGAAGAGGTCTGAGCCGCTGCCAAGGGGGTCGGAGGCCAGGTAGAAGATCGCCTGACCCTGGAAAGCCAACAACGTGAGGTAGTGAGCGCCGACGTAGGCCAGCGCGATCGGCACCAGCGAATGGGCGAAAGACACCGCCATCTCGCCGGCCCGATTGCGGTCGTCGAGGATCTTCATGCCCGCGGTGCCGAGCCGGTAGAGGCCGACCACCAAGCCCACCGCCACCGCCACCGCCACCGCCACCGCGACCGCGACCGCGACCGCGACCGCGACCGCGAGCCCTACCGCGCTGGACGCCTCGAAGGCGGTCTCCGAAGAGAGGCCCAGCGAGCCGAACAGGTCCCCGAGCTTTCCCCCGACGTCCACCCAGGCCTGCTGCTCGCTGAAGCCGTCGAAGCTGACCGTGCCGATCATCACCGCGACGACGGCCACCAGCCCCGGTGCCGGCCGCAGGCTCGTCAGGCCGGAAAGCGGAAGCCGGACGCCGAGCACCCCGCCCGTGCCCGGGGTAGCCCGCGTCTCGAACACCGACAGCCGCGAGAACAGGTTGAAGTAGACCGAGAAGCCCTCCCCCCGATCGATCCACGCGTCGACCCCGTAGAGCGCCATGCCCACGAACATCGCCACCGAGTAGAGGAGGGTGGCGACGGCGACGGTAGAGGGGTCGTCGGGAGTCGAGCTCACGATCTCCAGGACGGTGAAGGCGAACAGGCCCGCCGCGGCGGGCCACATGCCCAGGCGCCTCGGGTACTCCAGCGGCGGCGGCAGGTCGCCGCGGGCCACGAGCCGCGAGATGAAGGCCACCGCCCGGCCGATGGCCCGCCACGGGTTGAACGCTCGGTAGACGTCCCCGAGCAGGACGCTCGCCGCCACCAGCCCCACCCAGAAGACGACGTAGACGAAGGTGGGCGCGAAGTTAGAGGCGGCGGTCTGCTGGCCCTCGAACCCCGCTGCCACGACGAGGACCAGCAACGCGACCCCGATCGTCCCGCACCTCGACCGGCCGGCTGCCCAAGACGCGGCCGAGCCCGTCGGGAAGCGGACGTCAGCGGTCTTGCTCCAGACGGGGCTCGCGCCACAGGACCGCGAGCGCCACGAAGCTCACCACCAAGACCACTAAGGCCCCGAAGACGAACAGGGCGAGCGGTATCGGCAGGTCCTCCCGCTGAGCGATCCCGTGAGCCAGCGGCAGGGTCACCGCGGGCTGACCTTCACGCTCGCGAGCTCCTGGCCGGTGGCGTGGTCCTCGAGCTCGAAGATGCCCTCGATGTCCGCTTTGAAGCGGAGCTTGGTCGTCTGCCCGGCCTGACCGGCCTCTCGATGTCGTAGCCGTGCAGGTGGACGTCGCCCGCCGTATTCGAGGTAACGTCGATCCGGCCCCTCTCACCCGTCTTGAAGCCGATGGTCGGCGATCCCCCGGCGGGCTTGCCGCCGCGGATGCGGACCTCGGCCACCTCGGGCCGCCGCGGCTTGGCCTCGGCGCGCTGCGTCTTGGTGGGCGGGGTGGTGGTGGTCTGCGCCGCCGGCTCGGACGGCTCGTCTGACTTGGTGCTCTCGCCGGTGGGCCTGAGGAGCACGAACGCCGCAACGATCACAACGGCGGCGAACGCGATCAGGCCCAGGCGCTCGCTCCTCGACATGTGAGTACCTCCTGGCTTGCTGTACGGACCCCGTTGGAGCGGCCGAGAGGCCGCTCAGGCGCCGAGGGGCGGCGCGCGCTGGGAGAGGTGCAGGGCAAGCGGCGAGGCCTGGCGCCTCGCGGGAACAGTGGGGGGCTTCGACGCATAGGGCGCCGGGCCGAGCGGCCGGCAGGCC
>JACCZR010000027.1 GCA_013695855.1 Thermoleophilaceae bacterium | reverse complement strand
GCTGTAGGGGGGCGAGAGCCCCCCTGCGCGGTGCTCGAGGTCTCCGATCGCGGCCCGGGCGTGCCCGAGGAGCTGCGCGGCCGGGTGTTCGAGCGCTTTGCCCGGGGCGGCGGCGACGCGGCCACCGGAGCCGGCAGCGGCCTCGGCCTGGCCATCGTGCGCGCGGTGGCCGATGCCCACGGGGGCAGCGTCTCCCTGGGCGAGGCGGAGGGAGGGGGCGCGCGCTTCACCCTGCGCGTGCCGACGGCCACCGCGCCCGTTGAGGCCGACTCGGCGCAGCCGGTGGCACGGTGAACGTCGGCATCGACGACCGCCTGCCCTGGGCGATCAGCTGGACCGCGCGCGAGCCGCCCGAGCGCTCGAGTCACGCGCTGGCCCACGAGGGCCGGGTCTGGCTGATCGATCCCTTCGCCGACGAGGTTGCCCTTCGGGCCGCGCTCGGCCTCGGCGAGATCGCGGCGGTGGTTCAGTTGCTCGACCGCCACCCCCGCGACTGTGAGGAGCTGGCGCGGCGCTTCGAGGTGCCGCACCTGCGCCTCCCCGATCATCTCCTGCCCAACAGCCCGTTCGAGGTGCACCGCATGGTGTGGAAGCCGGGTTGGCGCGAGCTGTGCCTGTGGTGGGAGGAGCACCGGGCGCTGGTGGTGGCCGAGGCAGTGGGCGCCTCGAGCTACACCGCGGTGGGCGGCCGCCCGCTGGGGGTGCACCCCTTCCTCCGCGTCAAGCCCCCGGGCGCGCTGCGGCGCTTCTCGCCAGACATCCTCTTCCCCGGCCACGGCGCCGCCCTGCACTCCGGGGCCACGCAAGCCCTTCAGGACGCCCTCTCCCGCACACGGCGCGACATACCGCGGGTGCTGCCGGCGATGGTGAAAGGCTTCCGGGGCGGGTCTTAGGCAGCTAGACCTCCACGACCACCGGCAGCACCATCGGCCGCTTCTTGAGGCGGTTGTAGACGAACTCCGCAAGGTCGTCGTGCAGGTGGCCCTGGATGAGGTCGATCTCGCTGATCTCCTCCTTGGCCGAGCGGGCCAGCGAGGCGTCCACCGCCTCGCGCAGCTCGTCGACCACCTTGTCACCCTCGTCGATGAAGGGCACGCCGCGGAAGATGATCTCCGGCGGCGCGACCGAGTGACCGTCCTGCTCGGACACCGTGGCCACGATGATGAAGATGCCGTCGGCGGAGAGCATGCGGCGGTCGCGCAGGGCGATGTCCTCGGGGGCCCCGACGTCGACTCCGTCCACGAAGACCAGGCCGGCCTGCTCGCGCGCGGCGAAGCCGGCGCCGGACTCCGTGATCTCCAGGGGCAGTCCGTTCTCCCCCCGGAAGACGTTCCGGGGCGGCACCCCGACGGCTTTGGCCAGATCGGAGTGCAGGCGCAGGCGCTTGTAGTCGCCGTGCATGGGCAGCACGTAGCGCGGCTTGGTCAGGTTGACCATCAGCTTCAGCTCCTCTGCGTAGCCGTGCCCCGAGGCGTGGATGGGCGCGTCGCGGGTGGTGATCACGTCAGCGCCCAGGTGGAAGATGCGGTCGATCGTCTCGTTGACCGCCCGCTCGTTGCCCGGGATGGGCGTGGCGGAGAAGATCACCGTGTCGCCCCCGTGCAGGGAGACGTTGGGGTGATCGCCGTGGGCCATGCGGCGCAACGCGGAGAGCGGCTCGCCCTGGGACCCCGTGGAGATGACCACGACCTTCTCGTCGGGGAAGTCCTGGAGCTCCTTCGGGCCCACGAGCATGCCCTCGGGGATCTGGATGTGCCCGAGGCTGCGGCCGATGTTGGTGTTCTTTCGCATCGAGCGCCCGACCAGCGAGACCTTGCGACCGAGCGCCGAGGCGGCGTCGACCACCTGCTGGACGCGGTGGATGTTGGAGGCGAACGAGGTCACGACTATCCGCCCGGAGCAGCGGCTGAAGGTCTCCTCCAGTCGCGGTCCGACGCCGGACTCCGAAGGAGACATGCCGGGGCGGTCGGCGTTGGTGGAGTCCCCGCACAGGAGCAGCAGCCCCTCCCGGCCCAGCTCGGCCAGGCGGGAGACATCTGCGGGAACACCGTCCACGGGCGTCTGGTCGAACTTGTAGTCGCCGGTGAGAAGGGTGGTGCCCAGCTCGCACTTCAGGGCCACCGCGAAGGCGTCGGGGATCGAGTGGGTCATCTTCACCAGCTCGACGGCGAAGGGCCCCGCGTCGAACTTCTCTCCGGCCTTGACATCGGTCACCTCAACGTCGCGCAGATGGTGCTCGTCGAGCTTGGAGCGCACCATCGCAGTGGTGAGCGGGCCGCCGTAGATGGGCGGCGTGCGGTCGAGCTGGCGCAGCACGAAGGGCAGCGCGCCCACGTGGTCCTCGTGCCCGTGGGTGAGCACGATGGCCTCGATGTCCTCGGCGCGCTCGCGCAGGTAGGTGAAGTCGGGCAGCACGAGGTCCACGCCGAGCTGGTCGGGCGTGGGGAACATCAGCCCCGTGTCGACGACCACGATGCGGCCCTCGTACTCGACGACGGTCATGTTCTTGCCGATCTCGCCGAGGCCCCCGAGGGGGAGCACTCGCAGGGTGGCGCTCAAGCCTTGGCGCTCGCTGGCAGGCCGTGGCGCTCGAGCGCCTCGCGCACCGTGGCGGCTTCGTGCCGGGTGAGCTCAACGTACGGAAGGCGCGGCACGCCGGCCTCGTGGCCGAGCATCTCGAGGGCGCCTTTCACCGAGCACGCGGCCGGTGCCACCCCGAGCGCCTCGTAGAGCCCGGTCAGCGAATCGTGGATCTCTCGGCGGCTATCGGGCTCGTCGATCATGCGCCTCATCTCGTGGCCTGCGACATGGGAGGCCACCAGGATCCCGCCGGTACCGCCCATGTCGAGCACGTCGGGCAGCATGTCGTCGTTTCCGGCCAGCAGGCTCAGGCCCTCGACCGGCTCGAGCTGCTCGTAGCGCGCCTGCTTGACGGCGACCACGTTGTCGATCTCGGCCAGCTCGGCGAGCAGGTCGTTGGGCATGTCGATCGCTGAGCGCTGCGGAATGTTGTAGAGCACGACCGGGCGCTCCGTCGCCGCCGCCACGGCCTGGTAGTGGGCCACGATCCCTCGGCGGTTGGGGCGGTTGTAGTAAGGCGAGACCACCAGCACGCCATCGACGCCGATGGCGTCCGCGCGCTGGGTGAGCTCGGCGCTGTGCTTGGTGTCGTTCGAGCCCGTGCCGGCGATGACCGGCGCGCCGCCGGCCTCGTCCACCGCCAGCTCCCAGAGGCGACACTTCTCGGCGTCGCTCATGGTCGAGCCCTCCCCGGTCGTGCCGGCCACCACAAGGCCGTCGGAGCCCGCCTCCTCCAGCAGGTGGTGCAGCAGGGCTACGAAGGCGTGCTCGTCGATCTCCCCGTCCGCGTCGAAGGGGGTGACCATCGCGGTGAGGATGCCGCCGAACGCCAAGTCGGCGATTATGCCAGCGGTTGGTTCGTGGAGCTGCTCCATGACCGCGTCCACTCCGGCTTGCGCAAGATGGTCGAAGGGGTGACGCTGGAGTTGACCCCCCTCGAGCGCCTGCGCTGGACCGGGCAGGACCTCAAGCGGCGCTACGCGACCGGGGGCAGCGGAGTACTACTGAATCGGCTTGAACGGGTCCGGCGTGGCGTTGTTCTGACCCTGGACCGGCGGGGGCTGCTCCTCCTCGGCCGGGGGCGAGGGCGCCTGCTCCGCCGATGGGGCCGGGGGCTGAGCCTGCTCCGGCGCGGCCGCGGGCTGGGCCGGCGGCACGGGCGCCGGGGCCGAGAAGGCAGGACCTGTGTTGGCGCCGGGCGCCGAATCGCCACCGTGGACGGGCTGGCCCGACGGAGGGGGGGTCGTGGCGGCCGGCGGGGCATCCTGGCCAACCGGGCGGCCGTGGCTGTCATAGCGGGCCGGAGGCCCTCCACCGCCGGCCTTCTGGGCCTGTTTCTCGTTGAAGCCCTTCTGGGTCTCGTTGATCTTCTGCTGGGCCTGATCGGCCAGCTTCTTGGCCTTGTCCATGAACCCCATGGGTTCTCCCTTTCCTCTGGAAAGTGCCACGTTAGCGGAGGAGCGCAGCCCGGGCGTTGGTCGGGCGAGCACCGCTCGCTCGAAGGCTTAGCGGACCACACGGCGCCGCGTAACATTGCTGTCTTGGGATGTCTTCAGAACGCGACTACAGCCACCGCAGCACCGTTCAGAAGCTGGGCGTGATCGCCGATCAGCGCGTGGAGATGGCGGGCGATGTGGGCGCGGGCCTCCGCCGCGACGTCAAGAGCGTGCTCGGTCGCGGCCTGGTCCGCTCGGGGCAACTCGACGTGGCCGTCGTTCTCGTGGAGTCGCTCGAGGAGGCCGAGACGACCTTCGACCGCTACCGGCCGCGCCTTCGGGACACCGGCGGCCTGTGGATCATCACCCGAAAGCGCGGGCACGAGGGCTACCTCGACCAGATGACGCTCGTGCCCCACGGCAAGCGTCACGGCCTCATCGACAACAAGACATGCTCGATTGACGAGGAGCGCTCGGGCATCCGTTTCGTGGTTCCGCGCGCGCTGCGCAAGCCCGCGCGCGAAGCCGCCGCCTAGCCCGCTCCCAAAATACCGCGCGAGACCGCTCCCGTCGAACCGCCGAAGGGCCTTGGCAGTCCAAGGTGAGCTTGCGCAGTCCGCACGAGGCTAACTTGGGAACTACACCTACAGCAGGTTCTCGAGGCCCACGGTCAGTCGCTGGTCCAGCGACCCGATCCGCCTGACCGCCAGCAGCACGCCGGGCATGAACGACTCGCGCGAGATCGTGTCGTGGCGGATCGACAGCGTCTGCCCCACGCCGCCGAAGATCACCTCCTGGTGGGCCACCAGCCCGGGCAGGCGGACCGAGTGGATCGGCTCATGCACGCTGCCCCCCGCCTCGGCGATGAGCTCGGCGGTGCGGATGGCGGTGCCCGACGGCGCATCGAGCTTTTGGTCGTGGTGGAGCTCGACGATCTCGCACTCGGGCATGTGCGGAGCGGCCAGCCTGGCAGCCTCCATCATCAGCACCGCTCCGATGGCGAAGTTCGGTGCGTAGAACAGGTTCGCCGAGCCCACGCCCTCGAGCTCGGTCAGGTCGGCGCCCGTGGTGCCGATCACGCAGTGCACGCCGGCCTCGAGACATTCGCGAGCGTTGGCCAGGGCGGTCTCGGGGGTCGTGAAGTCGACGACCACCTCGGCCTCGCCCAGCACGTCGGCCAGCGGAGTGTCCAGCGCGGGGTCGGCGCGGCCGCACAGCTGCAGGTCGTCGGCGGACTCGACCGCTTCGCATACCGTCCGTCCCATGCGCCCCGCGGCGCCTGAGACGGCGACACCGATCACGGGGCGGCGGCCAGCTGTTCGCTCACTCCGTCCAGCGCGGAGCGAAAGACGTCTTGCTTCGCTCCCACTCCCGCGACGGACATCCGGTCCGGCGCGTAGAGCTCGCGAGCCAGCGCAGCCACGTCCTCGGCCTGCACGTCGTCGATGGCCGCGAGCAGCTCGTCGAGGCTCAGGATCGGCACCTCCATGAGAACCGCGCTGCCGAGGCGATTCATCCGCGAAAGCGTGGACTCCATGGAGAGCACCGTGCGACCCTTGACGTTCTCCTTGGCGCGCTCGAGCTCCTCGGCAGGCACGTCCTCTGCCTGCAGGCGGCGCAGCTCGCCGCCGATGATGCTCAGCGCCTCGGTCACGTTGTCGGGGCGGGTGCCCACGTATACGCCCACCTGGCCCGAGTCGGCGAAGTGGCTGGCAAAGGAATAGACGGCGTAGGCCAGGCCGCGCTTCTCGCGCACCTCCTGAAACAGGCGAGATGAGCTCGAGCCACCCAGCAGCGTGTCGAGCACGCGCAGCACGAAGCGCCGATCGTCCCCGCGTGGAAGGCCGGGCGCCCCCAGGGCCAGGTGGTACTGCTCGGTCTCCTTGACGTGGAAGCGGACGGCCGGCCCGGCCGTCTCGGGTGCGACGGCGCCGTTGGGGCGCTCGGCACGGGAGCCGTCGCCGCCGAGCAGGCGCTCGGCCTGCTCCACCACACTCTCGTGCTCGAGGTTCCCGGCGGCGGCGAGCACCAGATTCGAGCCCACATACCGGGAGTCGTGGTAGGCCGAGATGTCGGGAATCGGAACCGAGCCGACCACGTCGGCGGAGCCGATGATCGGCCGCCCCAGGGGGTGGTCACCGAAGACAGCCTCGGCCAGCACGTCGTGGACCTTGTCCGAGGGCTCGTCCTCGTACATGGCGATCTCCTCGATCACGACCTGGCGCTCGGAGTCCACCTCGCGGTAGGCGGGGGCCAGCATCATGTCGGCGATCACCTCTAGCGCGCGCTCTGAGTGGCGGTCCAGCGAGCGCGCGTACACCGAGGTCGTCTCCTTGCTCGTGCCGGCGTTCACCTCCGCGCCCATGCCGTCGAAGATCTGGTCGATCTCCTCGGAGCTGAAGCGCTCGGTGCCCTTGAACAACAGGTGCTCGAGGAAGTGCGAGATCCCCGCCTGCTCGCGAATCTCGTCGCGACTGCCGGTGCGGACCCAGAGGCCAATCGCCACCGAGCGCACGGACGGCATGCGCTCGGTGACCACCCGAAGGCCCGAAGGCAGCTCCGCGGTCTGGTGGGTCTGAGGGGCTTCGGCCACTCGGTCAGTCGCGGCGATCACGGCGGCCGCCGCCACCGTTGCCGCGGTCCCGCCCACCGCCCTCGCGGCGTCCCCCGCCGCCTCCTCCCCCGCCGCCTCCTC
>JACCZR010000023.1 GCA_013695855.1 Thermoleophilaceae bacterium | reverse complement strand
GCCGGAGTCCGGCGCCAGCGCCTCGCCGGCTCCCCCCGCGGCGGCCAGCAGGGCCTCGAGGTGGCGAAGGCGGTCGCGCTCGGCGGTCAGCGCGGCGTGCTCCTCGCTGGTGGGCCCGAGCTCCTCGATCTCGCCTATCTCGAACACGAGCAGGTCGAGGTCGCGCTCCCGAGCGCCGGCTCTACCCCGTAGTTCCTCAAGCTCGCGCCGGCAGTCCCGCGCGCGCTCGTGCGCCAGCACGTAGGCCGCTCGCAGCTCGAGGTGGGTGGCACCGCAGAAGGCGTCGAGCACCTCGAGCTGCGCCGCAGCCACCGTGAGACGGCGGTGCTCGTGCTGGCCGAGGAAGGAGACCAGGCGCCCGCCCAGCTCCCTGAGGTCGGCCGCCGTGGCCGAGCGCCCCTGCACGAAGGCGCTGGTGCGCCCGCCGGCCGAGACCCGCCGGCCGAGCACTACCTCCTCGGCGCCCTCGGGCACCCGCTGGCGCAGGTCGGCCAGCTCGGGGGAATCGAACAGACCCGCGGGCAGCTCGAAGACCCCCTCCACCCACGCCTCCTCGGCCCCCGGCCGGACCGTTCCCGCCCTGGGCTTGCCGCCCAGCAGCAGGTCGAGCGCCCCGGCCAGCACGGTCTTGCCCGCCCCGGTCTCACCGGTGATGACCTGCAGGCCCGGCCCGAGGCGCAGCTCAGTGCGGCGGATCAGCAGCAGGTTCTCGACGCGCAACTCGAGGAGCATCCCTCCCTCTCTAGCAGCGCCCTCCGACGGAGCGGGCGCCAGAGGGGTCTCCGGCAACCCCCGCGCGCGGGTTCAGTGCGCCAGCTGGCCGAACTTGTCGCGCAGGCGCCGGTAGAAGCTCGATCCCGGCAACTGGGCGAGCAGAGCGCCCTTGCGCCGGTAGCGCAGCTGCATGCGCTCGTGGGGCTCCAGGGTGCACACGATCCGCCCGTCGGTGGCCACGTCCACCGGCTCCTCGGGCGACCGGTTCTCGACCTCCAGCACGTCGTCGGGCGCCGCCACGAGCGCGCGGGCGGTGAGGGTGTGCGGCGCGATGAAGGAGACCACGTAGCCCTCCACGCCCCAGGCCAGCACCGGGCCGCCGTTGGCCAGGTTGTAGCCGGTGGATCCCGCGGCGGTTGACACCACCAGGCCGTCGCAGCGCACCTGGCCGATCTCGGTGCCCTGCGCCGAGTAGCCGAGCTCGGCGACGCGCATCTCCGCGCGGCGGTGAAAGGAGAGGTCGTTCACGGCCAGCCAGCGCCCATCCCCGGTCACCAAGGCTGGGATCCCCAACACGTCGAAGTCGCCCCGCACCGCGCGCCGCACCCCGTCGTCGAGCTCGCTGTTCTCGATCGTGGCCAGGAAGCCGATCGCCCCGTAGTTGACGGCGAACACCGGCACGTCGCGACCCGCGAAGCGCCGCAGCGCGGAGAGGATGGTCCCGTCGCCGCCCAGAACCAGGGCGAGGTCGGTGGCGGCGTCGGGATCGGTGCCCATGTCCGCGCCCGGCAGCTCGGAGAAGCCGTGCTTGTCCACCTCCTCGCCGGGGACCTGCAGGCGCACGCCGGCCTCTTCGCACAGCTCGGCCACCCGACACACGGCGTCGTCGGTGCGCCCGGGCGCCCGCCTGGTGAACACGGTGATCGATCGCGGCGCGCTCAGGGCTCGGCTCTCCGCGCGGCGCTCTCGAGGTCGTCGACCGCTCCGGCGCGGGCCGCTTCGGCCAGCCAGACGAAGCTCTCGCGGTTGCCCGCCGGGCCGGGAAGCCCCGACGAGGCGAAGCCGAGCACCGCCAGGCCGAGCCCGTCGCGCGCGAAGCGGCCCACCGAGACCAGGGCGTCGCGGCGATGGGAGGCCGAGCGCACCACTCCGCCTCCGCCCACCCGTTCCCGACCGACCTCGAACTGGGGCTTGACCAAAGCCAGGAGGTCGAAGTGCTCGGCCGCCGCGCCGGCCACCGCGGGCAGCAGCTTGGCCAGCGAGATGAACGAGACGTCGATGACCACCAGATCGGGCGCGTAGGGCAGCTCCGAGCCCGCGGGCTCGCGGGCGTTTCGCCGCTCGATCACCGTGACCCGTGGGTCCTCGCGCAGCTTCCAGCTCAGCTCACCGTAGGCCACGTCGAGGGTCGTGACGTGCTCGGCCCCGCGCTGGAGCAGGCAGTCGGTGAAGCCGCCGGTGGAGGCGCCCACGTCAAGGCAGCGGCGCCCGCCGGGGTCCACGCCGTAGGCGTCCAGTGCGTTGGCGAGCTTGATCCCGCCGCGGCTCACGTAGGCCGGCGGGGCTTCGACCTCCACCGCGACGTCGTCGGTGACCAGCTGGCCGGGCTTGGCGGCTGGGCGACGCTCGGAGCCGAGGTGAACCTGGCCGGCCATGACCGCCGCCGCAGCCCGCGACCGCGACTCGTAGAGGCCGCGCTCGGCCAGGAGGGTGTCCAAGCGGCGCCGGGCCACCGCCGCAGGGTACCCGGCGGTGAGTGGATCGAGCGAGCGGTGCTCGGCCGGCCGACGCCCGGCCTGTGCTCCTCCGCCAGCGCGGTTACGGTGGGAGTTCTGGACCCGCCTGAGCGCCACCCCCGGATCCCACGCTGGCTGGACGACGCCGCGGCTCTCTCCTGGCGGCTGCTGGTGGTGACCGCCGGCGTCATCGTCGTGATCTATGCGCTCGCGCAGGTTCGGCTGATCGTCCTGCCGGTGATCCTGGCGCTCTTCGCCACCGCCCTGCTCAACCGGCCCACCCGCTTCCTGCGCGCCCGCGGCGCACCGGCCGGGATCGCTGCCTTCGTGATGCTGTTCGGCTCAGTGGCGGCGGTGGTGGTCCTGGTGGTCGCCGTCGCGCCCTCGCTGGCCGGCGAGTTCGGGCAGGTCGACGACCGTGTCCGCGAGGGCATCACCGAGGTGACCGACAGCCTCTCGGGCGGTCCACTCGCACTGGACCGCAAGGACATAAACCGCGCCCTCGACCGCGCTCAGGACCAGCTCGGCACCGACAGTGGGGCCATCACGCGCCATGTTCTCAGCGGTGCGGTCTTCGTGGGAGAGGTGGTGGCCGGCGCCCTGCTCGCGCTCGTCCTGACCTTCTTCTTCCTAAAGGACGGCGGCTATATGTGGAGATGGCTGACCGGTTTCTTCTCGGGACCGGTGCGCCACGACCTGCGCGAGATCGGCGACCGCGGCTGGAGCACCCTGAGTGCCTACCTCGGGGGCATCGCCGTGGTGGCGCTGGTGGACACCGCGCTGATCTCGCTCGTGCTCATCGTCGTGGGGGTCCCCCTCGTGGTGCCCCTGGCCTGCCTGACCTACCTCGGCGCCTTCATCCCGGTCGTGGGGGCCACCGTCGCCGGACTCGTATCTGCCCTGGTGGCCCTGGTGTCGCTGGGGCCCCTGGAGGCGGGAATCGTGGTGGTGGCCACGTTCGTGATCCAGCAGATCGACGGCGACGTGGTCCACCCGCTCGTGGTGGGCCGGGCGGTGAAGCTCCACCCGGTGACGATCCTGCTCTCGGTTACGGCGGGCGCCGTCCTTGCCGGCGTGGCGGGAGCGTTCATCGCCGTGCCCGTGGCGGCGGTGACCAGCTCGGCCGCCGCCTACCTGCGCGAGAAGCCACGCGCGGCGCCCACCTGACCCAGAGTGTGATCGGCCTTGCGCCCATGTGATCGCCCTCACACTCGACCCCTTTCATCGCGGCTACGTTCAGAGCGATGAGCTTCTTCCGCCTCGTATCGCCGGGCCTTCGGGCCGGGCTCCTGGTCGCCGTGGGCTCGGTGCTGCTCGCCGTGCCTTTCGCGCTCGGCCTGAGCGTGGGCGCGATCGTCGTCGGCGTTGGCGTCGGGATACTGGCCATCGGCCTCGGCTTGGCCGGCGCCGCTTCCGAGGGCAGGGCCACCCTTCCGCTCTCAGCCCACGCCGCCTACGACCTCGGCCTGGCTCTCGGCCTGGTGTTCGCTGCTGTGGCCTTCGGCGCCGGCGGCGAGGCCGGCGCGGCCCTCTTCTTCTTCGTGGTCGGACTCGTCCAGCTGACTCTGAGCGCGGTCACGCGCTACTCGGCCGGCCCGGCCACCCCAAGCTTCCTCCAATAGATCACATACGCAGTACTCCTCCCTCGGAAACGGCCCGCTTCGGCGGGTCGTTTCTTTTGGTGGGTGTGGTGCTCCCCCGGCCGTCGACCGATGCGCCCCTCCCGCTAGGCCAGGACGGGAGTGCTGGGCGCCAGCACGGCGTCGGCCACCCGCTCGGCCACGGCCTCGGGCGTGAGGCCCACCTCCTCGCGCAATAGCGCGGGCTTGCCGTGGGTCACGTAGCGGTCGGGCAGCCCGAAGCGCATCACGCGGGTCGAGCCCAACAGGTCGCGGTCGGCCAGGTGCTCGAGCACCGCTGATCCGAAGCCGCCCGCCAGCGCGTTCTCCTCCACGGTCACGAGCACCTCGTGCTCGTGTACCAGCCGCGCGATCAGCTCCGCGTCCAGGGGCTTGGCGAAGCGGGCGTCGGCGACCGTGGCCTCGATGCCGTGCTCGTCCTCCAGGAGCCCGGCTGCGCCCAGCGCCACCGACACCCCGTAGCCGTAGCCGAGAAAGGCGACGCGGGAGCCCTCGCGCAGCACCTCGCCGCAGCCGATCTCGAGCACCTCCGGGGTCTCGGGCAGCGCGACGCCCTCCCCCTCGCCGCGCGGGTAGCGCAGCGAGACCGGCCCGTCGTCGTAGACGAGCGCGGTGTGAAGCATGTGCTTGAGCTCGGCCTCGTCGCGCGGGGCCATCAGGGTGATGTTGGGCAGGCAGCGCTGCCAGGAGATGTCGAAGGCGCCGTGGTGGGTGGGCCCGTCGTCGCCCACCAGGCCGGCGCGGTCCATGGCGAATACCACGTTGAGGTTCTGCAGGCAGACGTCGTGGACGATCTGGTCGTAGCCGCGCTGCAGGAAGGTTGAGTAGATGGCGGCCACGGGCTTGGCGCCTTGGAGGGCCAGGCCGGCGGCGAAGAGGACCGCGTGCTGCTCGGCGATGCCCACGTCGTAGTAGCGGTCGGGCAGCTCCTTTTGGAGGATGTTCAGGCCGGTCCCCGAGTTCATGGCGGCGGTGATGCCCACCACCCGCTCGTCGCGCCGGCACTCCTCGACCAGAGACTCGCCGAAGACCTTCGTGTACTGCGGGGCGACGGGCGCCGTGGGCGCCTCGGACTTCTTCGGCGCGGGGGCGCGGTTGAGGATGGCGTTGGCCTTGGCAGCGTGCCAGGTCTCCATGCCCTCCAGCCCGCCGCCCTCGGCGGGCTCGAAGCCCTTGCCCTTCACGGTCTTGATGTGCACCACCACGGGGCGCTCGGCCTCCAGCGCCTCACCGATGGCCTCCCGCAGAGCCGAGACGTCGTGGCCGTCGACGATGCCGACGTAGGCCAGGTTGAGCTCCTCGAAGAACAGCCCGGGGGCCCAGTAGGCCTTGAGCGACTCCTTGAGCACGGGCCCCAGGTGCCCGATGCGGCGCCCGATCCCTGCCGGCAGCTTGGTCAGGCCCTCCTCGACGTCCTCGCGCGCTCGGTGCAGCTTGGGGTTCAGCCGCGCCCGTGTGAACAAGCGCGAGAGCGAGCCCACGTTCGGGGCGATCGACATGCCGTTGTCGTTGAGCACGATCACGATCGGCAGGTCCATGCCACCGGCGTTGTGCAGCGCCTCGAAGGCCACGCCGCCCGTCAGGGCGCCGTCGCCGATCACCGCCACGACCCTGCCGTCTGCACCCCGGCCTTGGCGCATGGCCTCCTTGAGCCCGACGGCGTAGGAGACCGAGGTGGAGGCGTGGCCCGCGCCCATGATGTCGTGCTCGGACTCGTGAATCGAGCAGAAGGGCGCAAGGCCGCCGTACTTGCGGATGGTGTCGAGCTGATCGCGGCGACCGGTGAGGACCTTGTGGGGATAGGCCTGGTGACCGACATCCCAGAGCACCTTGTCGGTGGGGGAGTCGAGCAGGCTGTGCAGCGCCACCGAGAGCTCGCAGGTGCCGAGGTTGGCCCCGAAGTGGCCGCCGATCTCGCCGATCGTGTCGATGATCAGCTCGCGGACCTCCTGCGCCACCTGCTGGAGCTCGTCATCGGAGCGGCCCTTGAGGTCGTCCGGTCCGTCGATCTCGTCGAGCAGCGTGGTCACGTCTGGCGGGTGAGGATGTAGTCGGAGATTCGTTCCAGCTCCTGGGTGTGTCCGCCGGCCTCGGCCAGAGCGGCGCGGGACTTGGCGTGCGACTCGCCGGCCAGCCGGCGCGCCTCGTCGAGCCCGAACATGCTCACATAGGTCCGCTTGCCGTGGCGCTCGTCGGACCCGCGTGGCTTTCCGAGCTCAGCTTCGTCGCCGGTCACGTCGAGGATGTCGTCGACGATCTGAAACAAGACGCCCAACTCTGCCGCGAAACGGCGAAGGGCGATTGTGGCAGAACCGGTTTCACCAGCCAGTAACAATGCGCAGCCGACCGACGCTCCGATCAGTCGGCCGGTCTTCAGCTCGTGCAGTCGGCGCAAAGCCTCGGGCTCGAGGTCGTCGGGCGCGCTCACGTCCACGTACTGGCCGCCCACCATGCCCTCGGTGCCCGCGGCGGTGACCAGTTCCAGCGCAGCGGCCAGAACCCGGCCGGGCGCCTCGGCCTGGTCGCACAGCAGCAGCCGCAGCGCCTCGGCGAACAGACCGTCGCCGGCCAGGATGGCCACATCCTCGCCGTGGGCCACGTGGCAGGTGGGCTGGCCGCGACGCAGATCGTCGTCGTCCATCGCGGGCAGGTCGTCGTGGATCAGCGAATAGGTGTGCACCATCTCCAGCGCGCCGGCGAGCGGCAGCAGCTCGCGGGTGTCGCAGCCGACGGCCTTGCCGGTGGCCAGGGCGAGCACCGGACGGATCCGCTTCCCACCCGCCAGCAGCGAGTAGCGCATGGCCTCGACCAGGCCCGTTATCGAGGGCTCGTCGGTGAAGGCCAGGCTGCTCAGGTAGTCCTCGACCTGCGCTTGCAGCTCGACCGGGTATGTGGCTTGGTGGGCCGCCGTGCTCACAGCAGGCGCTCCTGGCCTTCGAGGTCGCCTCGCTCGGTGTTCCGGGCGGTGGCGTCGAGCTCTGCACCCAGCCGGGCGGCCAACTCCGCGCAGCGCTCGACCGCCTCGGCGGCCGGTGCGCCCTCGAGCTCGCCGGAGCGCAGCCGCTCGGCCAGCCCCTCCAGCTCGGCGGAGAGGCTCTCGAGGTCGCTCACTGTGCCGGCGCCTCGGTCGCGGCCCGGTGCGCCGAGCCGAGCACCCCGTTGACGAACTTGGGCGTCTCGACCGAGCAGAGCTCCTTGGCCGCCTCGACCGCCTCGTCGATGGCCACTTCGGGCGGCACGTCCGGGCGGCTCGTCAGCTCGTGGAGGGCCACCCGCAGGATGCTCTTCTCCAGCGGCGCGATGCGGTCGAGGGACCAGCCCACCGAGTAGTGCTCGATCACGGCGTCGAGGTCGGGACGGTCGCGCTCGACTCCCTCCACGATCTCGCGCGTGAAGGCCCGGGCGGTGCGCTCCACCAGCTCGAGCGGCGGGCGACCTGTCACCTCGGATTGGTAGAGAGCCACCACGGCCGCCCGGCGCTGGTCGGAGCGGCGCACGGCCCTCCCTACGCGCGCGAGACGTAGGCGCCCGAGCGGGTGTCCACGCGCACGCGGTCGCCGACGTTCACGAACAGCGGCACTCGAACGGCCACCCCGGACTCGAGCGTGGCCGCCTTCTCGCCGCCGCCACTGGCGGTGTCGCCGCGCACCCCCGGCTCGGTTTCGGTCACCGCGAGCTCCACCGCGCTTGGGACCTGTACGTCGGTGGGCTCCTCGTCCACGTAGAGCAGCTCGATCTCCTCGTTGGGCACGATCCACTGAAGCGGCTCGGCGACGGAGTCCTCGGGAAGGCTCAGCTGCTCGTAGGACTCCAGGTCCATGAAGTGGGCGTCGGTGCCGTCGGTGTAGAGGAACTGCATGCGGCGCGTCTCAGTCCGGATGGGACGGAACTTCTCGCCGGCGCGGAAGGTCTTGTCGAGCACGGCGCCGTCGGGCAGGCGGCGCAGCGTGGTGCGCACGAACGCGCCCCCCATGCCCGGCTTGACGTTCTGGAAGTCGAGGCTATTGAACGTGGCTACGTCGACCTCGATGTGGGTGCCGTTCTTGAACTGGTTGGTGGTGATCACGCCCGGGACAGGCTAGAGCTAGAGCCCAGGAGCGCCCGGAGGTCGGCTTCGAGTTCGTCTCTGTCGCCGTGCAGCTGG
>JACCZR010000247.1 GCA_013695855.1 Thermoleophilaceae bacterium | reverse complement strand
GGCTTCCTCACGCCCGCGACCGCTCGTGGTGCTGCCCGTTGTCACCTGGCAGGGCCGCAACCGCTTCGACGACGACCTCGACGGCTTCCCCGACGACCTCGACGACGGTCGCCAGGTGGCTCTCGGGCGCCCCTACGCAGGCGGCAGGCTGCCGCGCGGTGCCCGCACCCAGGCGGCGCCGCTGCTTGCCTTCCTCGACCGCGCGCGCCTGCCCTACGACCTCACGACCGACGTCTCGCTGAGTGAGGACCGCGGGCCCTCGCTGGCCAACGCGCCGGCCGCGGTGCTCGCCGGCGATGCGCGCTGGCACACGCCCACGCTGGCCCGTCGCCTGCGGCGCTACGTGGAGGAGGGCAGCCGGGTTGCGCTGTTCGGCGCGGACTCGTTGCGCCGGCCGGTGGAGCTGAGCGGTGAGACCGCGCGCGACCCCGGCGGGAGGCGCCCGGTCGATCCATTCGGCGAGCGCACGGAGCTCGTGGCCACCGGAGAGGCGCCGATGCGCGTGCAGCGCCGCGGTCTCGGCCTCTTTCGCGGCACCGACCAGCTGGTCGGCTCGTTCACGCGCTTCGAGCGCTCGGTGGCGCTCGCCTCCCAGGCTCGGCTGGAGGCCTCAGCGGGGCGGGGGGCCGACCCCGCCCTGGTGGGCTACCGCCTGGGCCGTGGCACCGTGGTGCGCCTGGGCTCGCCGGGTTGGCCAACCGAGCTGCGCGAGGACCGCGCCAGTCTCGAGGTCCAGAGGGTCACCCGCAATCTGTGGCGGCTCCTATCCTCAGCGCGGTGAAGCGTGCGCTCGTGATCGCGACGGCAGTCGTGCTGCTGTTAGTCGGCGGGGCGGGGGCCTTCGTCGCGCTGCGCGACGACCGGGGCACGGAGAAGCGTGGCTCGGCCAGTCAGGAGTTCGACGCCGACGCCGAGCCCGAGGCTCCCCGAAAGCCCAAGGCGACCGTGCCCTGGCCCACTTACGCCTTCGACGCCCAGCGCACCCATCTGGCCACCGGGTTCAAGCATCGTCCCCCCTACAGGAAGGTCTGGCGCCTCGACGGCCGCGACACGCTCGAGTTCCCGCCCACCGTGGGTTACGGGCGCGTCTACCTCGCCCAGCAGAAGGGCCTGTTCTTCGCTGTCGACGCCAAGACAGGCAAGGTGCGCTGGAAGCGCAACTTCAAGCGCTGCGCGGCCTCGTCGCCCGCCATCGGGCGCAACACGATCTACCAGGGGTACATGGACTTCGTGAACTGCCCGCAGGGCCGTCCGGGCGCCACGGGCTTCCTGATCGCCATGAACGCCAAGACGGGCAAGCGGCGCTGGATCTACCGGGCCGGGCCCGTCGAGTCGTCGCCCCTGCTCGTCAAGCGCACGCTCTACTTCGGCTCCTGGGATCGCCGGGTGCACGCGGTCGACGCGCGCACCGGGCGCCGCCGCTGGACGTTCGCCGGCGACGAGGAGGTCAACACCTCGGCGGCCTACTCCAAGGGCACTGTCTACATCGCCTCCGACGCCGGCACGCTGTACGCCCTAGACGCGCGCAGCGGGCGCAAGAAGTGGTCGGCCAAGGCCGGCGATGAGTTCTTCTACGCCACGCCCACGGTGGCCTACGGGCGCGTGTTCATCGCCAACACCGACGGCACCATGTACGCCTACGGCGCCCGCAGCGGGCGGCTGCTGTGGGCCAAGCGGCTGGGCTCGTACATCTACGCCGCTGCGGGGGTGGCCAAGCGGCGCGTGTTCACGGGCACCTATGACGGCTTCGTGTACTCGCTGAACGCCGCCACCGGCGACGTGACGTGGCGCAAGCCCGCACCCGGGGCGGTGCACGGCTCCCCGACGATCATGAACGGCCTGGCCTACTTCTCGACCTGCTCGACCTGCGGCTCCGAGGCCCAGCGCACGGTGAAGAGGGGCCCCGACAGCACGGTGGCCTACAGCACGCGCACGGGGCGCGTGGTCTGGAAGCTCAACCAGGGGAAGTACGCGAGCCCGGTGGTGGCCGACTCGAAGCGGGTGTACCTGACGGGGCGCTCGTACCTGTACGCGCTGAAAGCGCGATCAGGGCAGCGAGGGCGGCGCCGGTAGCCGGCCAGGCGAGGTAGTAGTTGTTGAAGGTGCGCCCGACGAAGAGCAGCACCAGGATCGACAGGGCAAAGCCGGCCGCGCCGAGCCACTCCTCCCGTTGCCGGCGCTGCTGAACGAGCAGCCACACGGTCAGCGGCAGCCACAGCGCCAAGGCGAATATCACGAACGGGTAGGACCCCTCGCGGTCCTCCAGCAGCCCGGAGCGCAGCAGGATCGCCGAGAGCCCGTAGCCGACTATGCGGTAGGTGCCGGCCCCGAACTTGACGGTGTCGTCGATGAAGGCGCCCGGGTCGGCGACGAAGAACGGCAGCGAGCCGACCATCACCACGCCGGCGAAGACGGCGGTCGCCCTCAGGAGGTCGCGCCGGGGGATCATCAACGCCACGAAGGGCACAGCGACCACGGCGAACTGCTTCAGCAGCACCGCGGCGGCCAGCGCCCCGGCGGCCCACATGAACCGCCGACGGGTGACCAGGGCGAAGGCCAGCACCACCCCGAGCATGCTCGGGGCGTCGTTTTGCCCGAACCACGCCGAGCGCACGGCGATCGGGTTGGCCACCAGGAGGACGCCGATGACCAGCCGCCACGGCAGCGGCGCGCGTATGAGCATCGCCGCCGCGAACAGCCCGAGGGTGCACAGGGCGACGAACAGCCGGTAGTCGTCGAGGGGCTCGGGCATCAGGCGCCAGACGGCTCCGGAGATCGCCGCTCCCGGGAAGTAGGCGAAGTGGTCGAGCGCCACCTCCGTGCGCCGGACACGGGGCGAGATGCTGCCGTCGCGGGTGTAGAAGCGGTCGAGGCCCTCGGGGCGGTAGTCGTGGCCGTAGGGGTTCTCCCCGTCGAGCACGAGCTCACCGGCGATGTCGATCTGGAAGGTCGAGTCGTTGGTGTGAAACCACGGCTCGGTGGACTGGCGCAGGCCCATCTGGAGCAGCGTCGAGGGCGCGATCAGCATCACGGCCACGGTCAGGGCCAATGCCAGGCCCGTCCACGCGGGAAACGAGCGCTTGCGCAGCGCCACCACGGCCACGCCCGCCACCAGCAGCGCGGCCAGGAACGCCGCCGCCCGGGCGATGCCCACGTCCCACTCCTCGCCGGCCGCGCGCACCAGCGGGGCGAGCGGACCCTGCGGGTCCACGCTCGGCGGGCGGAAGTGCCACGGATCCGACCCGAGCTCGGGCAGCGCGATCGCCACCAGCGCGAACAGCACACCCGTGAGTCCCCACGCCGCGCGCTGGCTCACGCCGGCGTCCTCGCAGGCTGAACGCAGCAAGCCGCGGCGATACCGATCACGAGCCAGGTGAGCGGGTCCTCGACGAAGCCGCTGTAGAAGAGCGCATGCACGAACAGCCCGATGAACGTGACTCCGAGCGCGAGCCCGAGCGGCTCGTCCAAACGCCGCACCTGCAGAATCAGTCTGGCCCCGCCCAGGAGCAGCCACGCGTAGAGCACCAGGCCGATCGCGCCGAGCTCGGCGAACACTGTGAGCGGCGTTGTGTGTGACACGAAGTTCGGCGTTGGCCGCTCGCTCTTGGCCAGGCGCCGGCTGGCACGCGGCTGCCCTCCGATCCCCACTCCCACCACGGGGTGCTCCTTGATCACGCGCACGGCGTCCTCCACCCGGTTTGTCCGGTCGCTCGTGATCCTGTTCAAGGACTCCCCATCCGCCACCTGCACGGCCAGGTAGCCGCAGGCCACCAGCGCGGCCGCCAGCGTGAGCGCGGCCACGGCCCGGCGCACACGCCGGTCGCCGGTCGCCACCGCGAGCGCGA
>JACCZR010000239.1 GCA_013695855.1 Thermoleophilaceae bacterium | reverse complement strand
GGACGCGATCTTGGGTGGTCACGTCCACCGACCCCCCTAGCGCGACCTCGGGAAGCCTGTTGCTCTGCGGCGGCTGGTACCGCTGCGCAGCAGGCGGCGCGACAGGTTGTTTGGGCGAGGTCGTGCGGGGACCGCTGGAGTCCTCGCCGAAGACGGCCGCGCGAATCGCGACGAAAAGCCCGATCCCGATGGCCACCACCGCGACCGTGGCCGCGGCCGCGATCCAAGGCCACACGCGGCCTTGCGATGACACTGGGGCCGGCGATGCCGGCGGCGGGTGGACCGCGTGGGGCATGGTCGTATGACCTGTCCACTCGGTGCCGTCCCACCAGCGCAACGTGCCGGGCTCCCAGGGGTCGTCGTACCACCCGGGAGGCGTCCCGCCTTGCGTGCCAGGGGCTGAGGCTTCCATGTCAGGCGGCCCCTTCCCCGCGACAGCGAACTCCACGCGCCTGCGTGGGCGGCTGCAGCGACTCGGCCGCCACCCCAAGCTCCCGCGCCTGGCTTCTCAGCGGGCTGCGTCGGGTTCGAGCGGCGAGGAAAACAGGGCGAGCACACCCTCGGCGTCGGTGGGACCACGGACCTCGAGGACGATTTCCTCGCCGATCGACAGCTCAAAGGAGAGGGAAGGACAGCAGTCGGCCTCCAGGGCGATCAGCGCCCGCAGCTCGCCCTCCACCCCATCGGCCGCGCGCAGGCGCTGTCGCGCGCCGTCCGGGGTGCGCTCGGCGGAGATCTGCGCCCGGGCGGTGAGCCGGCGCCAGCGTGCGCGGCGCTCGGCCAAGTCGGTCTCGTCGAGGCTGCAGCAGGCAGAGATGGGCTGGCGATCGCTCATGTTCGGGGTGTCGATCTCGGTGCTCCTCGTTCGACGGCTAAGTAACCCGGCTTCGACGCCAATTATCACGACAAAGGAGCCAGATGACGACGGGCTCAAGACCTGGCGCGAACAACACGGGCGGCCCGGCGGTTAGGCCAACCGCGACGGATCAGGCTCGGTCGGCGGCCGGCGGCAAGGACGTCGCGGTCTCCGGCGGCGCGAGCGTCGCGCCCGGGACCAGGCTGCCCTCGAGGTCAGCCCGGGGCCGAGGGGGAGCAAGTCGCGCGTTGGCGACCTGCGTTTACTCATCCGAACAGCGGGAAGCGCCGGCGGCGGGCCAGCTCGTCCATGCCGCGCTGGATGCTCTTGCGCACCTCTTCGTACTTTCGGTCCACGTAGTCGTCATCCTTGGCCTTCGCGGGATCGTTTGCCAGCGTCACGGGCTCTTGGAAGGCGGTGCGGATCTTCGTGGGCAGCGGGATCTCGGGCAGGGCGGCGGGCGCGATGCCCCAGGGCGCGCTGATCGCGAACGGAAAGACCTTCAGCCGCGCGATCTTGTCCAGTTGCATCACCTTCGCGAGGCGCCGACCGCTGAAGAGCACCGGCATCGAGTCGGGGCCGCCCACCGTGGCGATGGGCACGATCGGCACGCCCGAAGCGATCGCCAGGCGGATGAAGCCGGTGCGCCCGGCCAGTGTGGCTTCGTCGCGCTTGACCCAGGGCCTGAGCGAGTCCACCTCGCCCCCGGGCCACAGTGCCACGTCGCGCCCGGCGGCCAGAGCGGCGGACATGCTGTCGGCCGCCGCGGGAAGCACGCCCATCTTGCGGAAGTAGGTCCCCACCCCGGGTGCCGCCATGAGCGCGTCGTGAGCGGTGCCGTGCAGCGGGCGCTCCTCGCCGTAGTGGCGCCACCACTGGATGCCGATCGTCCACGCGTCCCATACGAAGGGCGCCCCGGAGTGCACGCCCACCAGCAGCGCGGGCGGCTCGGGGATGCGCTCCCAGCCCTCGACCTCCATGCGGAAGTAGAAATCCATGAGCGGATTCCAGAAGTACTTCTGGGCGTGCATGAAGCCCTGGTCGGGGCCGTCCAGGCTCCACTTTCCCGCCCGCTCGGACACCCAGCCCGCGGCGCCGTCGGCCTGCTCACGGCGATCAGCGGCCTTCTTCTTCGCGCGCTGGGCCTGCTGCTCTGCCTGCGTGGACTTGCCCTTGGTGCTCTGGCGCTTCTTCTGTGACTGCTTCGACTTGGCCAAGTGCCCTCCCTTGCGTTTGCCTTACCCGCCGGGCTGATGATCTACGCGCCGGCTCTCAGCGCTGTGCGGCCTGCACCTCGAGCGCGCCCGACATCACGCCGTAGCCCGTCGTGAAGATCTCCATCATCTCCTCGAGCATCTGCTCGTCCACGGCCTCGGGCTCGAGCAGCTGCCACATCTTCCATCCGTCGGCCATCGCGATCGTCATCCGGACGATCCGCTCCAAGGGGATGGTGGGCTCGAGGCCGTACTGCTCGGCCCGGCGGCGGTAGATGGTCTCCATGCGCCGGCGCAGGGTCGCGAAACGTGTGAGCAGCTCCTCACGAAAGGCCTCGTTTCGCGTCGCGTGCGATGCGAACTCGAATCCCAGGCGCATCTTCTCGGGATCGGAGCCCACGGCGCGAGCGAACTCGCCCGCCGAGCGGCGGGCCTGCTCGGGCGGCGACTCGTCGGTGGCGAACGCCCGATCGGTCTCGGCGATCCGCTCGGAGAAGCTCTCGTCGAGCATCGCCAGGAACAGCTCCTCCTTGCTCTTGAAGTTCGCGTAGAAGGCGCCCTTGGTGTAGCCCGCGTCCTCGGCCACCTCGTCTATCGAGGCGCCCGACAGCCCGCGCCGTGCGAATACCCGCGCCGCCGACTTCATCAGGCACGATCGCGTGTGCTCCTGCTTCTGCTTTCGGGTGAGCCGCGGCATCAGGCGGCCACCACCTGCGCGCCGGCGCTGGGGGTGAGTGTGATGGCCCGGCGGCGGATCAGCTCGGGCTCGGGGCGGACAGGACGCAGCGAGAGCTCGGTGGCCACCGTCTGCAGCACGGTCTTCATCTCGAACAGGGCGAAGCTCGCGCCCAGGCAGCGGCGTACCCCGCCGCCGAACGGAATCCAGGTGTAGGTGCCGGCGGGCTGCTCGAGGAAGCGCTCGGGGCGGAAGCGGTTGGGCTCGGGGTAGATGTCCTCGCGACGGTGAACCAGCAGGATGCACGGTGTCACGCGCGCGCCCGCCGGCAGCAGGTGCCCGCCGATCTCCATCGGCTCCTGAAGCAGGCGCACGACGACGGGGATCACCGGCCGCAGGCGCAGGGTCTCCTTGACCACGGCGTCGGCGTACTCGTCGCCGCCCGCCTGGGCCTCCTCGGCCAGGCGGCGCAGCTTGTCGGGGTGGCGCACCAGCCGCTCCACTGCCCAGGCGAGGGCGGTGGCGGTCGTCTCGTGGCCGGCCACCAGCAGGGTCATCAGCTCGTCGCGCAGCTCCTGGTCGGACATCGGCGAGCCGTCCTCGTGGCGGGCCTCGAGGAGCATCGAGAGGATGTCGTCGCGCTCGGCGAGGTCCGCCGAGCTTCGCCGGTCGCGGATCTCGTCCAGCAGCACCTCGTTGACGGGATCGAGCCGGCGCTGGAAGAAGCGCATGCGGTCGAGGCGCTGCGGCCCGAGCACGGCGATGGCGAGGAAGGTCTTCATGTCGGTCGAGACCTCGAGCGTCTCGCGCAGCCGCCGGCGCATCAGGTCCAGCCGCTCCTCGCCGCGCACCCCGAAGACGGCGCGCATGATCACCTCGAGGGTCACGGCCTGCATGCGCGGCCACAGGGCGAAGGGCTCGCCCCGGGGCCAGTGCTCGATCTCCTGGCGCGCCACGGAGGTCATCAGCTCGCCGTAGCCGCGCATGCGCTCGCCGTGGAAGGGCGGCAGCATCAGCTTGCGCTGCGCCATGTGCCGCTCGCCGTCGAGCAGGAGCACCGAGTGGTGGCCCAGCAGCGGCAGCAGGATGGCGTTGGCGGCACCGGCGTGCAGCAGGCGCGGATCGCCGGTGAACACCTGCCGCACGTCGTCGGGGTCGGCAAGCATCACCCAGTCGCCCTCCTGGGCGATCCTCACGCTGAAGACGTCTCCGTAGCGGTCGTGGCAGCGGTTGAGGAAGGGCCCGGGACGGGTCACCCACGCGAGCGTCTGGGCCGCGCGCGGCATGCGCGGGCCGGCGGGAAGGGCAGGTTCGGTCACAGGCGCTTGACCACCGCGGCCCCGTGCTCGGCGGCGAGCGGCTCGACGCAGGAGGCGAGCTCCAGCGCCACATCGGCGCCCCGGTCGTCGCCTTCGCTGGCTGCCGGCGCGGTGAAGCCCACGAGGTCAGTGAAGAGAAACGGTGTGGTGCCCGCGGTCATCGGGGATACTCAACGGTATCGGAGTACTAAGGGGTATGCAAGCGGACTTCGGCATTCGGTCATACTTTTGGGATGGAGCGGGGAGCCGACGACGGCCAGACGCCGAACGACCAGCCCACCACCCCGGTGCCGGCGCAGCGTCCGCCGGCGCTCGAGCGTCCCGGGCCCCCTCAGCGCCCCGCTCGCCAGAGGCAGCGCGGCGCCCACCACCGCTTCGGCGTCGAGCAGGCCCGCAACCCCGAGTTCACGCTCGTCTTTCGCGGCTACGAGCGCGAGGCGGTGGACCGCTACGTGGCGCAGGTGATCGAGTTGATCACCGAGCTCGAGGCCACCCAGACCCGAGAGGGCACCGTCCAGCGAGCGCTGGAGGAGGTCGGCGAGCAGACCAGCAGCATCCTGCAGCGGGCCCACGAGACCGCCGAGGAGATCACGGCGCGCTCGCGCGCGCAGGCCGAGGGCCGCCTGGCCGGGGCCGAGCGCGACGCCGATCAGATGGTGGCCGAGGCCGAGGCCGAGACACAGCGCGTCCGCGCGGACACCCGCGGCCTGTGGCAGCAGCGCTCGCGGATGATCGAGGAGCTTCGCCGGCTATCCGACGAGGTGCTCACCCTGGCCGACGACGCCCTGGAACGCCTCGACTCGCCCGGCGAAGACGAGCCGACCACCGTCGAGACCGAACCCACCGCGAGCGAAGGGGAGCCAGCTCGGCCAAGCACGATCGCCGCGCCTGCCAGGGCGCCGGTGGCCGCCTCGGGCGACGCGCCCGAGGCAACCAGTGACGAGCCGGCGGTGCGAGGGACCTCCCCCAAGCCGCTCGGCGACGGAGCCGGCGAGCCCGCTCGCCGACGGCTCGACCCGATCGACGATCGGGTCGACGTGGCGCCCGAGGAGGCGGACGCGGAGGCCGATGACCAGCCCATCGTGCGGCGGGTGGGTCCCGAGCGCCGTCAGGGCTGAACCCGCCGGTCGGTGAGGTGACCGAGGATCGGGTGCCCGTGCGCCTCGGCCACCAGGGCGAGGGCAGCATCGCACCCGCGCTCTTCGCGCTGGTCGAGCGCGGTGCGGCTCGCTCCCCGCGCGCCGCCCGCCAGCTCGGGGGGCACGTGGAGCTCCGCTTCGAGGAGGGCTATCCGTCGATCACCGTGGTCCCCGAGGGCGAGGGGCTGCTGGTGGAGGACGTCCAGCCCGAGACCGGCGCGCCTGGCCTGGTGGTCAGCGGGCCGTTGCCCGCACTGCTCAGTCTGGCCACCGCGCCGCGCACCGCCGGCCTCCCCAGCCTGGGCGACCGGCGCGGCCGCGCGGCCATCTCGCTGCTGGCCCGAGGAGGGGTCCGGATCGAGGGCTCGAAGATGCTCGGCCGGCGTCTGCTCGCCCTCATCGAGCTCTAGGCGTCTGCCAGAATCGGGCCCGATGGCCAAGCAGAAGCAGGTCAAGATGCAGATGCAGGTCGGGGCGCTGGCGGCCATCCCCTCGCTCGAGTCGCGCACGGACGAGCAGCTGCAGAGCGAGTCCAAGCACCGCGTGGCCGCCAAGGCCATCCTCGGCGCCCGGGCGGCCGAGCGCTACGACGTCCCGGCGGCCAAGGCGTACTTCAATCAGGCCATGTCGGGCGTGCACCCGCAGGAGCGCCCGGCGCTGCGGCAGATGATGAAGGCCTCGCTGGCGCTGGCCGAGCGCCGACCCGACGAGCTGCGCGACGCCATGGAGAAGATGGGCCAGGAGGCTCCCTCGAGCCGGCAACTCTTCCTCCTGCGCGCGATGGGCCTCATCGCTCCCCCGGCGGGTGCCGGGACGGCGGCGCGGGTCCGGGGCATCCTCCTGCTGGTGGCCGTGGTTGTGGTGCTGCTGGGGCTCGGAGTCGGCATCGCGCAGCTCATCGGGCTTGCCTTCGGGGGCATCTCGGTCGGCGCCTCGATGCTGCTGGGCCTGGTCATCGTCGTGGCCGCGATCGGCGTGCTGGTGGTGTTGGGCCGAAGGCGCCAGGCCAAGGCGAAGGCCGACCGCTCGGCCCAGGCCGCGGCCTTAGCTCAGAGCCGCCGATAGCCGGCGGCGATGCTCGCGCGCCAGCGGGTGGTCGACGCCGAGCTCGGTGAATATCGCCACCATCACCTGCCTCAGCAGGTTGCGGTGATCGGGGTCCGCCTCGCCGGCGATCTGGCTCTGCAGCAGCTCCAGGGCCTGCGCTGGCTCGTCCTCGTCCCAGGCGGCGAAGGCCTCGTCCAGCTCGCCGCCGGCCAGACGGGCCCGGGCCGCCAGGCCCGCAGCCACGAAGTCCCCGGGCGCCCGGTCCAGCAGCGCCAGCGCCTCGTCGGTCTCGCCGCGGCGCAGCAGGATGCGTCCCAGCTCGCGGAGGGCCTGAGCGTGGCGCGGGTCGAGGTCGAGCGCGCGACGTAGCGAGCTCTCGTCGCCCTCACCGGCCAGGTCGTCGGCCTCTGAGGGCACGAGCGCGTCGAAGAAGCGCTCGACCTCGGCGGGCGCCAGCGCGCCGGTGAACTCCGACACTGCCTCTCCGTCGCGAAAGGCCTTCACGGCGGGGATGCCCTGAATGCCAAACCGCTGCGCAAGGGGCTGGTTGGAATCGGTGTCGACCTTGGCCAGCTCCACCTTGCCCGCACGGGCCCGCGTGGCCTGCTCGAGCGCGGGGGTCAGCTGTCGGCAGGGCCCGCACCACTGCGCCCAGAAGTCCACCACCACGGGGATCTGCCTGGAGCGCTCGACCACCTGCTCGGCGAAGTCGGCGTCGCCCACGTCGTGAATGACGGCTGGTTGTGCATTCATGACCTCACGGTACTCGGGTGCTGATCCGGCCGGCCTGATGGCCCGCACACTCTTCCAGTGAAGGTCGATCGGCCCATCGGCAAGGCACTCGTAGGACTCGGAGCGCTGCTCATCGTGCTTTCGCTCGTGGCCATCCCGTTCAAGGGGACCGACGCCGACAAGAAGGAGTCGACGGCATCTGGCGGCGGTGCCACGCCCTCGGACAAGGTGATGATCAAGGGCTTCGAGTACGGGCCCCCCAACGTCGCGGTCAAGACGGGTGCCAAGCTCACCTTCCTCAACCAAGACAGCGCCAAGCACACCGCCAGCGACAAGATGAGTGACGCCTTCGACACGGGCACGCTGCAGAAGGGACAGAGCAAGACGGTCACCTTCGACAAGCCCGGGACCTACGCCTACATCTGCGAGTTCCACGTCTTCATGAAGGGCAAGGTGACGGTGAAGTGACGAGCTCGGACCGGCTCTGGGTCCTCGGCGCCCTCACCACGCTCGTGGTCGGAGCGGTCCACGTGCAGCAGTTCATGGGCGAGGTCGGGGACGTACCGACGATCGCCCAGCTGTTCCTGCTCAACGGGCTCGGTGCGGGAGGCATCGTGATTGGACTCGTGCTTCCCAGGTTCCGGCTTATCGCTGCTCTCGGCGGCATCGGCCTGTCGGTTGGCGCGCTGGTGTCGCTGGCCATCGCCCGCTACGCCGAGGATGGGATCTTCGACTACACCGAGCCCGACCTGAGAGCGCCCGTCGTCGTGGCGATCCTGTCCGAGCTGGCCTCGGTGGCCCTGCTCAGCGCTTACGTCGCGAGCGCGCGTCGCGGCGCTGCTTCTTCGCCTTCGGCGGCGACTTGAACTCGCTGACCGTAGCGTGCTCGATCACGACCGGCTGGCTCGGGGTGCCGGCCTCCCCGCTGTCGGGATCGCCCAGCTCGCCGATCCTCGTCACCACGTCGAGGCCCACGGTCACCTTGCCGAGCACGGCGTACTCGGGCGGAAGCCCGGCGTCAGCGCCGCTCACCACGTAGAACTGGCTGCCGGCGGTGCCGGCGGGCTCCTGGGCGGTCTTGGCCATGGCCACCACGCCCTTGGTGTAGCGGGCGTCGCTCGGCGGCACGTCCCGCGTCGAGTAGCCGGGACCGCCCATGCCGCTGGCGGTGGGATCGCCGCCCTGTATCACGAAGCCGGGGACGATGCGGTGAAAGACGGTGTCGTCGAAGAAGCCCTTCCGAGCGAGCGCCACGAATGAGGCAGAGGCCTGTGGGGCGGAACGCGGGTCGAGCCCGATCGTGAAGTCGCCGCAGCTCGTCTCGAGCCTCACGGAGTAGCGCTTGCCCGACGCGAGCGGGCCGCCCGGGCGCTGCTCGGCGCCCTCGGGCTTGCGCCTGGGTGCCTTGACGCCCTGGCAGCCGCCCCTGGTCGCGGGCGTCGGAGCGGTGGCCCCGGGGTCGCTCTTGGGGCTCTCTTCGTCGTCGGACCCGCAGCCCGCGCCGGCCAGGGCCAGGAGGCACAGAGCCGCGGCGAGGGAAGGACGGCGCACCGTGGCGCAGGCTAGACGACTGACCCACGACCTCCGCGGCCACGCCGGCCCGCGGAATCGATCATCCGCGGGCGGTCTACGATCGAATGCCGTGTCCCTCTCCCCCCTCCTGTCCCGCTACGAGCAGGTCATCCTCGACCTCGACGGCTGCGTGTGGACGGGCGGCGAGGCCATCCCAGGCTCGCCCGAGGCCATCGCGGCGCTGCGCTCGGCCGGTCTGCGGGTGGCTTTTGCCACGAACAACTCCCGCGCGACCACGGAGGACTACGTCACGCAGTTGTGGGGAATCGGCGTGCGCGCTTCGGTGGCGGATGTGGTGACCTCGGGTGGCGCCATGCAGCACCTGCTCGCCGAGACCCGGAGCGGGCGCACCGCCTTCGTGGTGGGCACCGAGGCGATGCGCCGCCATGTCGGCGATGCCGGCCTGAAGGTCATGAACGGCACCGATCTGGCGTCGCGAGCGGAGGTGGTGGTGGTGGCCGCCACCGAGGCGTTCACCTACGCCGACCTGCGCACGGCGTCGCTGGCGGTCCAGCGCGGCGCCGACCTGCTGGCCACTGCCCGCGACCCGACCCACCCCATGCCCGACGGCCTGTGGCCGGGCACGGGAGCGCTCCTGGCCGCCGTGGAGACGGCCAGCGGCGCCCGGGCCTCGCTCGTGGGAAAGCCCGAGCCCCAGCTCTTCTGGACTGCGCTGGACCGCCTGGGCGAGGGCACGACGCTGGTGGTTGGCGACCGCCTGGACTCCGACGTCGCGGCAGCCGCCGCGGCGGGCCTGGATGCGGCGCTGGTGCTCAGCGGCGGGACAAGCCGCGAGGAGGCCGACGCCGCAGCGCGCGTGCCCGATGCCCCGCGGCCGGTCGAGATCGCCGACGACCTGGCCTCGTTGGTGAACCGCGGAGCGGATTGATGGCCAAGAAGACCCACCACAAGCACTCCTCCTCGAAGGGCTACCGAAAGCTGCTCGACTCGCTGGCCGAGCTCGAGAACGTGCACCGCGTGGCGACCGGCCGGGTGAAGCCCCGCATGGGCTCGGGCCGCCCGATCGCCGCGATATCCAAGGTTCGCCAGACGGAGTCCGGCCTCTCGATAACGATCAACACCGAGGGTGCGATCATCGACGCGTACGTGGTGACCGATCGCCCCGACGAGGTGGCGACGGCCATGGCCGAGCGCGGCTGGACAGCCCCCTGAGCCAGCACGCGCCCAGCCTGCAGCGTTGCTCAGCGCTCCCTTCGGCAGTCGCGCGTGGCCAGGGCTACCTCGTAGATCGCCACCAGGGCGCCGGCCACCAGGAGGGTCTCGACGAACGACCAACGCCGAGGGGCCAGGCCGAAGACGGCGGCGACCAACGCCAGTCTGAGCAGGTGCCCGAGGCCGCCGGTGGCCCTCATGGTGGAGCTCTTCACCGCCATCACCGCTGCTGGGGCACGCGCACTCTTCGGCCCTTCAGCGACAGCACCGCCGCACCGCCGCACGCCTGCAACGCCTTTTCGGTGCTGAGAGTGAAGATGAGCACGGCTCCGCCGGCCCACGAGCAATCCTGCATCGCACGCTTGAACGTGCGGCGGCGAGCGAGTCGGCTCCCGAACACCAGCTTGAACCACCGGCGCCCGTAGGCCTTGGCGCGTGCGCCGCTGCGAATCATGTACCGCCGGGCGGGCCCACGCACACCCTTCCGAGCCAACGCCCGGGCACCCTGTCGGCTGGCTACCCGGGTGGCTGCCACGAAGGCCGCGCGGCTGCCGAGGATCAGCAGCGGGACGAAGATCCCGGACGCTTGAGCCCGGGGTGGCGGCTTCGAGGCGCTCGCCGATGCCGGGCCGGCGGTGGCGGCCGTCAGAGCGGCGACTAGACAGATCGCCGCGAGCTTCTTGAGCAACATCACTAATTTCTCCTTCTTCTAGGATTTCTCGTTTTCAGGTCCGCCGGCTGGTCACCAACCGATCCGGGATGCAGCGGAGCGGACATCCACAGGCGGTAAACGGGTTCAGGATCTCGTCGGCACCGCCTGCGGCTCGGGCTGCACCAGGTCGAGATCTGCTCCCAGCAGGGCGCACGCCTCCGGAGTGACCATCAGCCCCGCCTCGCGCGCCCTGGCCAAGCCCTCAGCGGGATCGATCCCACGGGTGTGATGCAGCTGGGCCGCGCCCAGTGCCGCCACGAAGTCCGTGTGGCGATCACCGTGGACGGCGATCGCGCCGCGGCGCTTGAGCTCGCGTTTGAGGAAGGGGAGCAGCTCGTCCAGCGCGGCTGACCCACGCTCGATCGAGACCACCGGCACGTGGTGCCAGTCGAGGCCCGCAGCCTCGTAGTCGCTGAGGTTGTGGCGCGTGGTCATGCACGACACGACCAGCCTCACACCCGCTTCGCGCAGATAGGCGATCTCGGCCTCGCGGCGCTCGGGACGGTGACTGCGCCCTCCGCCGCCGGGCCTTTCCAGGAGGCAGAGCTTGCGAGGGCGCGCCCACCAGATCCGCTTCGGTGCCATGCCGCTCTGAGGTCCGGCGCCGGCGACTTCGCCCCCGCGTGTTCCGTCTTGTTACGGAGGTTGCATCCTCGTGGGCTTCCGGGCGCTCGTCAGCCGGGCGGGCAGGTATAGCGGGCAGCGCAGCCCCAGCATCGGTCGGGCGAGCGCCACAGCTCGACCGTCGAGGCGGCTCGTAGACTTGCCGCGTGTGCAGGATCTTCGGTTGCGTGGCGGCCGAGCCGGTCTCGTTGCGTCACGAGCTGCTCGAGGCGCCGAACCCGCTCATCCGCCAGTCAGAGCACCACGACTCGGGATGGGGCATGGCCGTGTACGAGCGTGCCGAGGGCTGGGACCCAATGCTCATCCGGATCCCCGAGGCCGCGCACGCCGGCGGGGAGTTCGCCGGGGCGACCGGCGCCCGAGGGCGGATCTTCAACGTGCACGTGCGCCGCGCGACGATGGGCGGGCTCACGCTCGAGAACACCCACCCCTTCACCATGGGCAGCCTCTCCTTCGGCCACAACGGCACGGTGATCGACTACCCGCTGCTGGGTGTGACCGACGCAGTGGGCGACACCGACTCCGAGCACCTGTTCCGCCACCTGGTAGCCCACCTGGACCCGGCCGACACGATCGGCTCGCTGCGGCGCACGATCGCGGCCGCGGCCGAGGTGTCGGCGTTCTCGGGGCTGAACTTCCTCTTCTCGGACGGCTTTCGCCTCTACGCCTACCGCTTCGGGCTGTTCGACCTCTACTGGGCGTCGCGCCCTGGCCAGCTGATCGTCTCCTCGGAGAAGGTCACCGACGACGACGATTGGCACACCGTTGGGCAGGACGTGCTGCTGGTGCTCGAGCCCGAAAGCCGCCTGGGCGTGCCCCACGCCGAGCGCCTGCTCGGCGACGAGCTGGCGGCTCGGGCCCGCCTCGACCCTCTGAACGAGGGCGCCGAGCTGACCGGCGAGCAGCGAGGGCGCTTCGCCGCCGAGCGCGCCCAGCGGATCGCCGGTGCCGGCTAGCCGCCGTGCGCGCGGTAGGCGATCTCAGCGGGCAGGCCGCAATGACGGCACGGCGGCAGTCCCATCTCTCCTGAGCTCGTCTTTGGCTACGGATCGCTGGCCGGCAGCGTCCCCGGAGCCACGCCGGCCACGCTCGGGGGCCACCGGCGCACGTGGGGCGTGGCGATGGACAACAGCAGAGACATCCCGGCCTACAAGCACTACCTCACCCCCGACGGCGAGCGCCCGGCGGTACGTGTGGCCTTCCTCGATCTCGAAGAGGACCCGGGGACGACGGTCAACGGAGTGTGCTTTCCGGCGAGCGACCTCGAGGACCTCGACGCCCGCGAGCGCAACTACGTTCGACGGGACGTGAGCGATCTGGTTCATGGGGTTGGGGGCCGGGTCTGGGCGTACTTCGGCTCGCCCGAGGGGCGCCGGCAGCGCTCGGCAGGCGATGTCGTGGTGTCCCGTGAGTATCTGGAGGGAGTCGAGCGGGGCTTTCGCCGCCTTGGCGACGGCGAGCACAGGGCCTTCTTGGCCAGCACGGATCTCGGCGCGCTTCCCGTGTGGGACCTCGTGCGGGTGGACCACCCGTGAGCTTCCGCCTGCTCGTCAACCCCGCGGCCGCCAACGGCAGGGCGCTTCGCCGGCTGCCCGCCGTGGTGGCCGAGCTGCGCCGCCAGGGCGTGGAGCCCGTGGTGGTTCAGACCCGCTCGCTCGACCACGCGCGCGAGGAGGCCGAGGCGAAGGCGCGCGAGGGCGGCACGGTCGGGGCCATGGGAGGCGACGGCTTCGTGCGCCCGATCGCCGGCGCGC
>JACCZR010000238.1 GCA_013695855.1 Thermoleophilaceae bacterium | reverse complement strand
ACCTTGCGCAGGGCGATGTCGCCCATGCCGTGACCCAGGCGGTCGTTGAGACGCTTGAAGTGATCGAGGTCGACCATGATCACGCTCAGGGCCTGATCGGTGCGGCGCGCGCGCTCGAGCTCGCGGTCGAGCAGCTCCTCGAAGCCCCGCCGGTTGAGCACCCCGGTGAGGGCATCGCTGCGGGCGGCCTCCGAGAGGCGGCCGATCAGGGCCTCCACCCGCTCGCGCAGCACGCTGACCAGGTGCGCAGCCATTGCGAGCGTGCCGAGGGCTATGACCCAGCGGCCCACGGGTCCGGCGGCGCCAACGCGACCAGGGCCCACGCGAACGCGGTGCCGACGAAGACCAGATGGCAAAGCGCCTCGGCGCGAGGGAAGAAGTAGAAGGCATACAGCACCATCAGCAGGTAGAAGAAGGCGTAGGTGCTCGAGCCCTCGCCGCTGAAGTAGACCGCGCCACTGGCGAGCACTGTGCCGCCCGCCAGCAGGACTTGGAAGCCCCAGACCGGCATCCGGTCGAAGGCCACAAGCAGGCCCGTGGCCATCGCCCAAGCGCACCCGACCAGGCCCGCGAGCGCCGGGACGTTCGCCTGCGGAAACGGCGAGAGCAGTAGGGACAGCAGGGCGAAGAAGCCCACGGCGAGGAACATGTAGGCCCCCGCGCGAGCCATCACGGCGGGGTCGGGGCCCCCGTCGCCGAGCGCTGACGCCGTGCGCCAGAGGACTCGCTCCCGTAGCCGGACGGCGGTGGCTACGCCACCACCGCGGGCGCGAGCGCGGGCGCGCTAGCGACAGCGCCCATCTGGCGGCTTCCGTAGAGGGTTCCGATCAGCACCTCTGTGACCTCTGGGTCGAACTGGGTGCCGGCACCTTGGGCCAGCTCGCGAATCGCCTCGCCGTGCGCCATGGCGACGCGGTAGGGGCGATCCGAGGTCATGGCGTGGTAGGCGTCGCAGGCGAGGATGATCCGAGCGCCGATCGGGATCTGGTCTGCGCCCAGGCCGTCGGGGTAGCCGCTGCCGTCGAAGCGTTCGTGCTCGTGACGTACGATCCGAGCCACCGCGCCGTAGCCCGGTATGGCGCGGAGTATGCGCTCGCCGATCTCGGGGTGCTGGCGCATCACGCGCCACTCGTCCTCGTCCAGGCCGCCGGGCTTGTGCAGAATCTCGTCGGGGATCGCCACCTTCCCGATGTCGTGCAGCAGGGCGCCCATGCGCACCTGCTCGATCTCTTCGTCGCTGAGAGCCAGGCCACGCCCGACGCACACCGCCAGCGCGACCACGGACTCGGAGTGCTCACCGGTGTACCTGTCCCTCTGGGTCAAGGCCTCGACCAGTCCGTTGGCCGCATCCTGGTTGCGCTCGCGCTGGAGCGTCATTTCGTCTGCGCCGTTCTCGATGACGACTCGGGCGCCTGGCCGCGCGCGGGCGGTGGTCAGCCCGTCCTCGGCGGCCGACCACAGCTGCCCGGAGGTCATCCCCGGCCTAGAGCCCGCGATCCCGATCGACGCCGCGACACAGTCGACCGGCCCGACGTGCAGCACCTCGAGCTCGAGCAGGACGCGCTCGAAGCAACGGGCTGCCTGGTCGTCCTCGGTCTCGGGGAACATGACCCCGAACTCGTCGTCTCCGAGGCGCGCGACGAGATCGGAGCCGCGCGTCTGGTCGCCGACCACGGAGGCGACTGCCTTCAGGACCCCGTCGGCCGCCTCGCGGCCGTGACGCGGGGCGACGTCGCGGAAGCCGTCGATCCTCAGGAGAGCCATGCTCAGCGGGCGCCCGTAGCGCTTCGAGCGGTTGATCGCTTCGTCGAGATGGCGGCCGAAGACTCTGGTGTTGGCGAGCCCCGTGAGCTCGTCGCGGACCGCGCGACGCTCGAGCTCGCGCTCGAGCTCGGCGATGCGCGCGTGTGCAGCGCCCAGCCGACTTGTCAGGTCTCCCAGTTCGCGCTTTCTTGCACCCACAGTGGCAAGTTTCGGGCCGGAGGACCGCGAACCCAATACCCAAGGCGCCCGAGTGGACGGATGTGTTAGAGCCGCAACGTGTGTCCGTGGTCGCGCAGCCAGCGCTCATGGGAGCGATAGCCGGGCCAGCGGCCCTCCAGGAGCGACCAGAAACGCTCCGAGTGGTCGTGCACGGTGAGGTGGGCCACCTCGTGTTCCACGACATAGTCGAGGATCTCGGGCGGCGCGAGCAGCAGCCGCCAGTTGAAGCTCATCGCGCCCGACGAGGAGCAGCTGGCCCAGCGCGTTCGCTGGGCGCGGATCTGCAGGCTCGTGTAGCGCACGCCGGCCCGGACGGTGGCGGCGTCGAGACGGGGCTCCACCTCGGAGCGCGCCCGGCGGCGAAACCACGCCTCGAGCTCCGCCGACAGCTCGTGTGCGGCGCCCAGGGCCACCAGCAGCTCGCCTTCGCGCCGGGCCACGTGAGCTCGCACCCGGCCAGGCTCTGTGCGAACGCGCAACGCCAGCCGCTCGCCCAGGTAGGGCAGCTCGCCTCCGTCGTGCAGGCGGGCTGGGGGCCGGGCCTCGGCGAACCGGCGGTAGCGGCGCAGCGTGCGCTCGATCCAGGGACGCTTCTCGGCCACGAAGGGCTCGACGCGAGAGATCGGGAAGCGCTCGGGCACGACCACTTCGACCCCGTCGGCGCTGACCACGATCCGGGCATGCTTCGCCCGGCGCGAGCGGCGGATGGTGTAGGGGTGGGGGCTCACTGGGCGGCGACCACCTCGTCATAGGTGGCGGCGACCTCGCGGGCCAACGCCGGCCACGAATAGCGCCCCCTGGAGGCGACGATGGCGGCATCGCCCCTGCGGCGTCGCTCGGCGTCGCCGTTCACCCCCTCGACCAGGGCCTTGACCATCGCCTCCTCGTCGTCAGCCCGAACGAGCCAGCCGGTCTCGCCGTCGTCGACGATCTCTGCCGGGCCGTGGGCGTTCGCCGCGATCACCGGCAGCCCGCAGGCCATCGCCTCGACGAGAACCTGGCCGAACTGCTCACGCACCGAGGGCAAGACCAGGAGATCCGCCGCGTTGAGCCCGTCGGGAAGGTCGGCGTGGCCGCGCCAGCCGGCCAGAAAGACGTGGTCATCGCCGGTCTCCTTCACCACGTCGAGTGGGTGCGGACCCTCCCACTCCCCGGGAAAGCCGCCGAGGAGCACCAGCGGAGCGGAGCGGTCGAAGCTCGCCCGAGCACGGGCGTGCGCGCGTATGAGCAGCGGGATCCGCTTCACCTCGGTGTACCGGCCCACGTAGAGCAGCACCCGCCCCTCCGCGAAGGGCTCGAGCTGGTCCTCGGAGTACGTAACGGTGCCGGGCTTGCCCGAGCTGTCCCAGCCCCTGGGTTCTTCCACCAGCCAGCGCCGCCAGTGTTCGACGCGCGCCGGGCCGGACACCGGACGCCGCTGAAAGCCCTCGGGATCGAACCCGTTCGGCGCCCACACCACGCGGCCGGGGTCCACGCCCAAGAGGGCCGGAACACGGCGCACCGCGTCCGGAGACAGGACGAACAGCCGCTCGCAACCCCGTGCCCAGCGCCGCATGCGCTCAGCCCACGCCCCGGCGTGATCCCAGCCCTTGGGTGGCCCCTCATCTATCTCGCGCAGCATCAGAAGCTCTGTTCCGTGCAGATGGCCCACCCTTGGAACCGCGGGGAAGGCGCGCTCGGCCGCCTCGTTGACAGGGGTGAGGTGATGCAGGTGAAGCACGTCGGCCTTTGCCGCGTCGGCGCGGCCCAAGTGGTCGATCCAGGTCTCGACCAGGCGCTCGTAGTCCCTGTCGTCCACCGACGCGAAGATCCGGTCCGGCGCTCCCTCACGGTCCTCGTAGGACGGCTGGAACGGGGGGTCCGCCCGCAGGGGGTCGGGCGCCTGACCGGCGACGGTGTAGTCCAGCGGCCGAACGTCCAAGCCTGCGTAAAAGGTCGCGGCGTTCGACTCCTCCCCCACCGGCCCGAGCGAGCCACAGGCGATCGTGGCCTCCCAGCCCGCAGCGGGCAGCGCGCCGGCCAGGTAGCGGGCCACCTGCGCCGAGCCTCCGCGTGGGAAGAAGATCAGGGCGAGCAGCGCGCGGCGAGCCACCCGCGGCAATCTAGGAGGAGGGCCGGTCGGGCGAGGGTGCGTTCAGATGATCACCGGCACGGCGCCACCGTCGGCCGACCACGCCGCTCCGGTCACGTTCGCCGCGCGCTCCGAGCACAGGAAGACGATCACCGAGGCGATCTCGTCCTCGGTCCCGAAGCGCCCGAGCGGGATCTTGTCCCGTTGCGCCGCCAGCACCTCCTCGCGGTCGATCCCCTTCTCGGCGGCCACCTGGTCGGCCAGGCCGCCCTCGTCCATCCACAGCGGGGTCGCCACCGCGCCGGGGGTGACAGCGTTGACCAGCACCCCCTTCGACGCCCAGGCGTCGGCGAACACCCGCGAGAGCGACAGCTGGGCCGCCTTCGTGACCGAGTAGGCGGCGTTGGTCAGCGAGGGGCGCTTCCCCGCCGACGAGCAGACGTTGACGATCCGCCCCCCGCCGGCCTCGGCCATGCGGGGCGCCGCAGCTCGCATCAGCCGCATGGGCCCCATCACGTGCAGGTCCCATTGAGCCTGCCAGTCCTCGTCGGAGAGCGCGTCGAGCGCTGTCGACCCGCTCGTTCCGGCGTTGTTGACCAGGACGTCCAGCCGTCCGTGGCGCTCGCGGCACTCGGCCACGATGCGCTCTCCGGCCCTCGGGTCGGTCACGTCGTGGCCCGTCGTCCGGCTGACCTCGAGCACCTCCGCCCCCTCGGCACGCAGCTGCTCGCACGTGGCACGCCCGATGCCCCGGCTCGCGCCCGTCACGATGCACGCCTTCCCTGTCAGCCCCAGATCCACGCAGAGAATTATGAAGGTCCCTACATCCCCCGGTCACTCAACGACTTTCAAGGAGAGATATGAAGGCCCATACCGTCTACCGAACCTTTGAGACCTCCGAGCGCCGCGAGTTCGTGCGAATCACCGAAGACGTGCAGAAGGCCGTCGAGGAGGCCGGCGTCGCGGAGGGAATGGTCCTCGTCTCGGCCATGCACATCACCGCGGGCGTCTGGGTAAACGACGACGAGCCCGGCATCCAGGAGGATGCGCTGGAGTGGCTGGACAAGATCGCGCCGCCGAGCTGGAAGGCACCGGCCAACGACACGGCCGCTTCGCTGCTGCCCAACCCTGGCGATTACCGCCATCACCGCGGGGGCGAGGACAACGGCGACGCCCACCTCAAGAACCTCTTGGTGCACCAGCAGGTGGTGCTGCCGATCACCGAGGGCCGCCTCGACCTCGGGCCCTGGCAGGCGGTGTTCTACGTCGAGTTCGACGGAAAGCGCCCCAAGCGGCTGGTCGTCAAGGTGATCGGGGAGTAGCGAGGGTGGCGAAGACACGGGCCATCCGCGCGAAGCCCTCCCAGTGAAGGCCGCCCTGATCGTGAACGCCGGCTCGGGCACGGGCCTCGACGCAGACGTCGTCGAGCGCGAGCTGCGCGGCGCCGGCGCAGAGGTGACCTCGTTCGAGCTCGGCGACGAGCGGGCCGCTGCGACCTCCGCGGCGGAGCGGCTGGTGGTGGCGGGCGGGGACGGCAC
>JACCZR010000228.1 GCA_013695855.1 Thermoleophilaceae bacterium | reverse complement strand
AGGGGAGACGGTGCTCTGTCCCTCCAACACCTTCATGGCCACTCCGCTTGCGGTGACCAAGGCCGGAGGACGGGTCGAGTTCGTGGACTGCAACCGCGACGACCTCTGCATGTCCTTTCGGGACTTCGAGGCCAAGGTGCACGAGCACCGGCCCAAGGCCGCCGTGCTGGTGCACATCGGCGGCCACATCGCCTTCGAGGTGGAGGCCATTGCCGAGCTGTGCCGCCAGGAGGGCATCTTCCTCATCGAGGATTGTGCTCATGCCCACGGAAGCCAGTGGAGTGGCAGCAGGCCGGGGAGCTGGGGCGACGCCGGGGTCTACTCGTTCTACGCCACGAAGACCATCTCGACGGGCGAAGGCGGAGTGATGGTCTCCCGCCACGAGGATTTGCTCGAGTTCGCCCGCGAGTTCCGCGACTACGGGAAACCTTTTCACCGAGTCGAAGGTCTCAACTTCCGGATGAGCGAGTTCACCGCCGCGATCGGGGTCGTACAGGCCGAGAGGCTCGAGGAGATCGTGGCGTGGAAGAACGCCGCCGCCCGGCGCTGGCTGGACCCTGAGCACCCCGGCCGCCTCGAGCTTCCCGAAGGCATGGTGTCCGGGCTCTACAAGTACATCGTCTTCGACCCCGTCGAGCGCTCGACCGGAAAGGTCTACGATGCTCCCTGCCATCGCGTGATGAGGCACGCGGTCGATCTGCCCAATTCCGACTGGGTTGCAGAGCACCATTGGTGTGTGCCTCTCTACTATCGCCCGTCGCCGAGCGAGGAGGAGCCGGTTTGAAGGTGCTGGTGACGGGCGGATCCGGGTTCATCGGGTCCCACGTGGTGGACAAGCTGCGCGACCGAGGCCACGAGCCGCGGATCCTCGACATGATCGAGTCGCCGCACCACGCGCCCGGCGAGATAGACACGGTGATCGGCGACGTATCCGACCCGGGTGCGCTCGAGCGGGCCATGGAGGATTGCGAGGCGGTGATGCACCTGGCCGCGGTGGCCGACGTGAGCGAGGTGGCGGTCGATCCGGCCTACGCGCAGGCGATCAACGCGGGCGGCACGCTCAACGCTCTCGACGCGGCCCGGACCGCAGGCGTTCAGCGCTTCGTCTACGCCAGCACCATCTGGGTCTACGACGGACGGGACGGCACGGTGGCCGAAGACGACCGCCTGGCGCTTCCCGCCCACGTCTACACGGCAACCAAGCTGGCCGGCGAGATGTACTGCACGTCCTACGCGAAGCTCTACGGGCTCGACTACACGATCCTGCGCTTCGGAATCCCCTACGGCCCGCGTGCCCGCCCCGCGGCCGTGGTTCCCTCGTTCGTGCGCAAGGCGCTCGACGGCGAGCCGCTGACCGTGGCCGGTGACGGCAGCCAGTCGAGGCGCTTCGTGTACGTGGAGGATCTGGCGCGTGGCGTGGTCGAGGCGCTGCGGCCCGTGGCGGCCAACAAGGTCTACAACCTCGTGACCGGCGAGTCGGTCACCGTGCTCGAGCTCGCCTCTGTGATCCGCGACCTCGTCGGCGATGTCGACATCCAGCACCTGCCCGCGCGAGGGGCGGACTTCGCGGGGGCCGAGGTGTGCGGCGCGAGGGCGGCGGAACAGCTCGGCTGGTCGGCGACGACCCCCATCGTCGAGGGCGTGCGCCACTACATCGACTGGCTGGTTTCGCGACTGGACCCCGCGGGCCCGCCGCCGGAGGCGGTCGACTCGGCACTCGGCTGAGGGGCCGAGCGGCCCCACACCGCCTCGGAGGCCGTCAGCGGGCGAAGGCCGAGGCGGCCGATCTCCTCGAGCACGCGCGGGAGGGCGGCGACGGTCTTTCTCCACGAGCCCGAGGCGCTGTAGTAGTCGGCGTCATGGAGCAGCAGCACGTCCCCGGGGCCGAGACCCTCGGTGACCTTCGCCGCGATGCCCGGCGCGGTGGCCCGAGCGGCCCAGTCGCGGCCCCACTTCGACCACAGCAGCGGCGCCAGGCCGCGGCGGCGAACCAGGACGAGCCCCGCGGGAGAGAAGATGCCGTACGGGGGCCGGTACACGCGCGGAAGGACGCCTGTCACGTCCGCGAGGCAGGCGGCGCCCCGGTCGAGATCGCGCGCCACCTCGCGCGGCGCGAGGCGGAGCTGGTTGCGGTGACGCTGGCCATGGAGGGCCACCTCGTGCCCCGCCGCGGCCACCTCGGCCACCAGCGCGGGTGCTCGCGCCACCTGCTCGCCCACCATGAAGAAGCTGGCGATGACCTGTCTATCGCGCAGCAGCTCGAGCAGCCGAGGGGTGCCCTCGGGATGGGGCCCGTCGTCGAAGGTGAGGGCAACGCCGCCTCCAGACGCCGCCGTGCGCCGAAGCCGCAGCCCGGCGGCGACCGCGGGGGAGAGGGGGGCCACGGCCGGGAGACTCCAGGCAGCCGCCACCGCACCTCCGGCGGCCGCGTGCCACGCGTTCACTTCGCCAGCCCCGCCACGAGCTCCGCGGCGGACGGCCGGGCGCCGTAGGAGGTGTCGGCGCGCGCGGGGTTCGCGAGTGCCCCCTCCAGGGCCGCGGCCAGCTCGGCCGTGGTCGCGGCCACCTGAGCCAGCCCGAAGCGCTCGTAGGCGCGGTTGTTGGCCCGCATGTGTGCGATCCCCCAGCCGTAGGAGATGGTGGCCGTGCCCTGAACGATGGCCTCCAGCACCGTGAGCCCCGCGGTGGAGTGCACGAGCACGTCCGCGGCGCCAAGCAGGTCCGCCATGCGGTCGGTGAATCCCATCACCCGCACGCGGGGCTCGCCGCCGAAGTCGCGCTCCAAGCGCGCGCGAAGCGACTCGTTGCGCCCACACAGGCAGACCACCGTGGGTGCACCGGCGCCCAGGGCCGCGCGGGCGGCGTCCTCGAGCTTGCCCACTCCCCAGCCGCCCCCGGAGACCACCACGAGCTTTCCCTCAGCCGGCAGCCCCAGCGCCCGTCGGGCCGCGGCCGGGTCCCGCGGGAAGTCGAACTCAGGGCTGGTGAGGCCGCGCACGCACGCCGTCGCCACCGGTCCCGCGAGCGCCCGGACCTCCTGAATCGACTCTTCGTGAGTCAGGAGATGGAGGTCGACGTCCGGGTGCGCCCAGTGGCGAAGCGCGGCCAGATCGGTGACCGCCGAGACCACCGGGACCCGGATGCGGCCTGTGCCCCTCAGCCGCCCGAGCACCTCCGTGGTGCCTGGGTAGGTGGAGACGATCACGTCCGGGCGGTGCTCGCGCACCGCCCGCAGGAGCCCGCGCGAGCCCAGGAGGTTCAGCATCTCCTTGGCGAGCTTGCGGGTCGGGGGAAAGCGCAGCGCCAGGAAGTACTGAGCCTCGAAGAGCCAGGTGAGCCGGCCGATGATCACCTCCGCGCCCGAACGCATGGCCGAGCGCAGCAGGGGGCCCATCGCTCGAAGGCCGTCGATGATCCAGACCTCGGCGTCCGGGCGCTGCGCGCGCAGGTCGGCCGCCAGCACGCGGGCGGGAAGGTCGTGGCCTTCGCCGATGTCGGCGGAGACGATGAGGACACGCAAGGCCACCTGGTGGTCCCTCCTGTCAGTCAAACGGGCAGTACTTCCAGGAGGGCTCACCACGCGAGGGTAGGGTCGCGGCGATGGAGTCGGTGGCCCTCGGGGTGATCGTCGCGCTAGCCGCCTCGGCACTCTTCAATACCGGGCTGCTGATCGAGGCCCGCCGGACGCGCCTGATCTCGCCCGAGGAGGCGTCCGGCGCGATCGCGCTCTTTCGCCGCCTCGTCAAGGACCGCATGTGGCTGTTCGGCGTCTCCCTCGACGTGATCGCGCTGCCCCTGCACGCCGTCGCGCTGCTGCTGGCACCCGTCACCGTGGTCCAGCCGACGCTCGCCGCGGGCCTGCTCATCCTGCTCGCCGCCGGCAGGCGGTCGGGGCACGCTGCCACTCGGCGAGAGGCGGGAGGCGTGCTGGCGGTGATCGCCGGCGTGACCGGGGTGGCCCTGTTGGCTCCCGAGCGCACCGCGGAGGACGGCGGGGTGCTCGCGCTGGGGCTGACGCTGGGGGTGCTCGGGGTGGTGATCGCGGCCACTGCGCTGGTCGCGCGGCGCCGCGGGCTCGGCCCGGGGGCGAGCTCGGCCGCCGCCATGATTGCCGCCGGCCTGGCCTACTCGCTCAGCAGCGTGGAGCTCAAGCTGATGAGCAACGAGCTCGCGGCGAGCGCCTGGCTGGCCGCGCTCGGCTGGCTCGCCGCTGTAGTGCTGACTGACGGCTTCGGCCTCGCTCGGGAGATGCAGTCGCTGCAGCGCCGCCCGGCCACCCAGGTCGGCCCGATGATCTTTGCCCTGCCGGTGATCGTCCCCGTGCTGCTGGCGCCGCTTCTGTTCGGCGAGGACTGGGCCGCCACTCCGGGGGGTGGCCTTCCCCTCGGTCTCTCGGTGCTCGCAGCCGCGACGGGCGCCGCGGTGCTCGCCGGCTCGCCGATGGTGGCCGCGGCGACGCCAAGCGCGAAGCGCTGAGCGGGGGTGCCGCCAACGGGTCAGGGCTGATAGGAGGACCACTAGGGTGACGCGCGATGTCGGGCCGATCCGCCGATCCGGAGCCCGGCCGCTGGGATCCGCGCCTGTATGAGTGGTACTTCACGCGCACGCCGATCGGACGGCGCCTGCGTGCCCGCGAGGACGAGCTGATCTTCGGCGCGCTCGACGGGCTCCTGCGGGGCGGTGAGACCGTCCTCGACGTGGGCTGTGGCACCGGCCGGTACACGCTCCCCCTCGCGCGGCGCTGCGAGCGGGTGGTGGCGTTTGACTCATCGCCCGCGATGCTCGAGCACCTCGAGACGCGGCTTGGCCGCGAGGGGGTCTCCAACGTGGAGTCCAGCCGGGTCAGCGTCCCCGGGGACCTGCGCGGACGCTCGGAGGCCTACGACGGAATCGTGATGATCGGCGTCTTCAGCTACATCGCCGCGCTGGAGGAGAGCATCGCCGCGCTCGCCTTGCTGTTGAAGCCGGGGGCGTGGCTCCTGTTCACCGTCGTGCCGCCTTCGCTGGAGGGCAAGCTGCACCGGCTGACCAACCGGCTGGTGGGCAGCCGGGTGTACGTCCGTCCCGTCGCCGAGGTGCAGGGCGCGGCCCGCGCGGCAGGGCTCGACCCTCGGCACCTCGGCACCGACGGGCTGACCCGCGGCGGGATCGACTCGCTGTTCGTCGCGCGCTCCAGCCTCGAGCCGCAGGGCCCTGGCTAACCCTGCAGCTGCTCCAGCGCCGGCAGGGTCAGGAACTCCTCGAAGCCGTCGTCGAGGGCCACCCGCTCGAACAGCTCGCGCGAGAGGTCGGGACGGCCCTCGCGCTGGAACCACTCGTCGTCGCCGATCTCGGCGCGGATCGTCTCGAGCTCCTCGGCCTCGAGCTCACGGACGAGCTCCGCGGTCACGGTGCGCCCGTCGTCGAGCCGGGCGCCGTGGTGGACCCAGTGCCAGACCTGGCCGCGCGAGATCTCCGCTGTGGCGGCGTCCTCCATGAGGCCGTATATGCCCGCGGCGCCGTTGCCGCGCAGCCACGAGGAGATGTACTGGATCCCCACATTCACGTTGGAGCGAAGGCCCTGCTCGGTGATCGAACCCGGGGTGGAGGGCACGTCGAGCAGCTCGTCGGCTCCCACCTGCACGTCGTCGCGCCGGCGGTCGACCTGGTTCGGACGCTCGCCCAGCACCTTGACGAACTCCTCGCTGGCCGCCTCCACGGAGTCGGGATGCGCCACCCATGTCCCGTCGAAGCCGTCGCTCGCCTCGCGGGCCTTGTCCTCGCTGACCTTGGCCAGCGCCTTCTCGGCGGCGTCGGGGTCCTTGCGGCTGGGGATCTGCGCGGCCATTCCGCCCATTGCGTGGGCGCCGCGCTCGTGGCAGGTCTTCACCAGCAGCTCGGTGTAGGCGCGCATGAAGGGCACGGTCATCGTGACCTCCGAGCGGTCGGGCAGCACGAAGTCCGCGCGGGTTCGGAAGCGCTTGATGGCGCTGAAGATGTAGTCCCAGCGCCCGGCGTTCAGCGCCGCCGAGCGCTCGCGCAGCTCGTAGAGGATCTCGTGCATCTCGAAGACCGCGGGCAGGGTCTCGATGAGCACGGTGACCTTGATCGCGCCGCGGTCGAGGCCAAGCTCGGACTCGATGATCCCCAGGGCGTCGTTCCAGAGGCGCGCCTCGAGGTGGGACTCGAGCTTGGGCAGGTAGAGGTAGGGGCCGCTTCCCTTCTCGACCAGCGCCTGGTGGTTGGCCGCCACGTAGAGCGCCACGTCGAACAGGCCGCCGGCCACCGGCTGTCCGTCGACCTCCACGTGGCGCTCGGGCAGGTGCCAGCCCCGGGGGCGCACGAGCAGCGTGGCCACTTCGTCAGCCAATCGGTACTGCTTGTCGCCCTGGTCGTGCTCGATGGTGCCGCGCACGGCATCGGCGAGGTTCACCTGGCCGCCCGCCATGTTGGCCCAGGTGGGCGAGTTGGAGTCCTCGAAGTCGGCCATGAATCCCGCTGCGCCCGAGTTCAGGGCGTTGATGACCATCTTGCGATCGGTGGGCCCGGTGATCTCGACCTGGCGGTTGCTCAAGTCGGCCGGTGGCGCGGAGACCCTCCAGTCGCCCTCGCGGACCTCGAGCGTGGAGTCGAGGAAGCCGAGCGTGCCGCCGGCGTCGAGCTCGGCCTGGCGCTCATCGCGCTTGGCCAGCAGCTCCCGGCGCGTCGCGTCCAGCTCGCGGTGAAGCCGGGCCACGAGGCCCAGCGAGCGCTCGGTGACCACCTCCTCCAGCCGGCCTTCGACCGGACCCCTCACGTCCACTCCGTCAACCATCGATCGACCTCCACAGCAGCTCCATAGGGTGCACCACTTCCAGCTCGTGCCCCAGGCGGCGGGCGTGGCCAATGATCTGCAGGGCGCAGCCGGGGTTCGCCGCGGCGATCACCTCCGCGCCGGTGTCGACCAAATTGCGCGCCTTGCGCTCGCCCAGCTCGGCGGCGGGCTCGGGCTGGACGAGGTTGTAGATCCCCGCCGAGCCGCAGCAGATCTCCCACTCCGCCGGCTCGACCAGCTCGAGGCCGGGGATCGAGCGCAGCAGCTCTCGCGGCGGCTCACGCACGCCCTGGGCGTGGGCCAGGTGGCAGGCGTCGTGGTAGGCGACCTTCACGGAAGGCTCAGGTGCTCGCCCGACCGACGCTCGAGCTGCGCTCCTCCGAGACCGCAGCGGCTTTCGTGGCGCGCGCGGGCCGGCCTCCGCGAGCACCTCGGTGACATCGCGCACCTTGGCCGAGAAGCGCTCGGCGCGCTCGGCCCAGCCCGGCTCGTCGCGCAGCAGGTGCGCGTAGTCGCGCATGCCCGAACCGCAGCCCGCCGAGTTGGCGACCACCGTGTCGTAGCGCTCCAGCGCCGCGATGGTCGCCTTGGCCTTGCCCAGCGCCGACTCCTGGCCCGCGTGAAGCTCGAGCGCGCCGCAGCATTCCGGCGACGGGGGAGAGTGCACCTCGAAGCCCTCGGCCGCGAGCACGCGCGCCGTGGCCTCGTTGACCGAGCCGAAGAACGCCCGCTGTACGCAGCCCTGCAGCAGCGCGACCGAGCCGCGGCGCTCGCCGGCCGCGGCGAAATGTCTCGGCAGACGGTGGGCGGCGGCTCGTACCGGGATGCGGGGGGCGAGCATGCCCAGCAGGCCGGGCAGCCGGCGGGCGATCGGGAGGCCCAGCGCCAGCACCCGTAGGCGGCGGTGGTAGGGAAAGAGCGAGAAGACGGTCTTCCGGACCAGGCGCTCGCGCAGGGACCGCGAATGATTTCTCTCCACCTGCGCACGGGTGTCCTCGATCAGGTGGTCGTACTTCACGCCAGACGGGCAGGCGGTCACGCAGGCCATACAGCCCAGGCAGCGGTCGAAGTGCTCGACCATCGTCGCCGAGAGCTCGGATCCCTCCTCGAGGCCGGCCTTCATCAGCACGATGCGCCCGCGCGGAGAGTCCATCTCCTCGTCCCACAGCGAGTAGGTGGGACATGTCGGCAGGCAGAAGCCGCAGTGCACGCAGTCGTCGATCAGGTCGAGCTCGGGCGCGCGCTCTGAGTCAAAGGCGCGGTCGGGAGCGTCCGGGCGCAGCGGCGCCCGCTGGTCGTTGACGACGTGGTCGCTCACGACATCGAGGGCCGGCAGACGCCGGCGGGGTCGAAGCGGTCCTTGACGCGCTGCATCAGGGCGAGAGGGCCGGGTGCCGGCAGGGCCCAAGCATCGATGAGAGAGCGAACCTCGGCGGGCGCGTCGACAACGGAGCAGGGGGCGGGGGAGAGCTCACGTCGAAGCTCGCCTATGGCGGCGGCGGCCTCGGCGGGCGAGCGGTCCTCGAGCACCACCCACGCAAGACCGAGGTTCGTCCGCGCCACCACCCGGGCGTCGAGGCGCTGAGCGGTCGACACGAGGCCGGCGAAGCGCGAGGGCAGGGTGGACACCCGCAGCGCCGTCCCGGCGGGGGAGCGCTGGCCCTCGCGCTGGCGCTCCCAGACCTCGTCGTCGGACTCCACGAGGCTGGTCTGTAGGCCCGCGCGCTCCATCAAGCGGGCGGCGGCCTGCGCTCCCGACCGCGGCGCCGCGCCGCCGAAGCGCGCGAGCAGCGCGC
>JACCZR010000025.1 GCA_013695855.1 Thermoleophilaceae bacterium | reverse complement strand
CCTACAGCCGCCTGCGGCGCCACACCCTCCGGATGCTCGCTGCGCACCGAGACGGTCACCGGTGTCCCCGCCGGGGTGTGGGCCAGTGCGTTCTCGATCAGGTTCAGCGCCGCCCGGTGGAGGTCGTCGGGCACGCCGTCGACCCATGTCTCGGAGGGCGCGTCGAGGGCGAGCTGGTGCTCGGCGGCCAGTGGTGCCGCCTCGGCCGTGGCCTCGCGGGCCACCGCGGACAGGTCCACGGGCTTGCGCGGCACCTGGCGCCCGTTGTCGGCGCGGGCCAGCAGCAGGAGGTCGGCCACCAGGCGGCGCATGCGCCGCGAGGAGCGCAGGGCCGAGGCCGCGATCTCGCCCTGATCGCCGCGCAGCTCTGTCTCGAGCAGCTCCAGGTTGGCCAGGATGCTGGTGAGAGGCGTGCGCAGCTCGTGAGAGGCGTCGGCCACGAACTGGCGCTGGCGGGCCAGCGCGGACTCGGTCTCGCTGCGCGCGGCGCCCAGCTCGCCCAGCATGTCCTCGAGGGTGTGGGCGAGCTCGGCCACCTCGTCGTTGGCCTCGGGCTTGGGGAGCGTGGTGGAGGGATCGCGGGTCCTCGCCACCTCCCGCGCGGCGCCGGTGAGGCGCGTGACCGGCCGCATCGCCCGCCGGGCCACGGCGAGCCCGGCCAGGAATGCCAGCACGGTGCCGCCGAGCACGCCGAAGCCCAGGAAGGCCTTCAACCGGGCCACCGTGGAGCTCAGCCCGCCGCGCGGGCGCGCGTACTGGACGAAGCCGACCGGCTCGGCGAACCTGCCCAGAGACGGGGGCTGGAAGCCGCCCCCGCCCACGTTGCCCACCAGCAGCGGGCGCGAGGCGACGCGGTACCGGCCGACGTCGCGCAGATCCTCGCTCGGCGCCCCGAGGTCCTCGCCCTCCAGCGGAGACGCCCCGATCACCTGTCCCGAGCGGTTCAGCACCCGGATCTGCGCCCCGCCCGCCGAGGCGGCCGAGAGCAGGTCCCCCGGGACCTGGGGCTCGGGGCGCAGGCGGATGCGGTCGGCCAGACTGGCGGTCGCCGAGCGCAGCTCGGAGTCGAAGCTCGAGTCAAGCCGCCGTACGGTGAACGTGCCCACCACCACGGCGAAGAGCAGCAGGATGGCGAAGGTCAGCGCGGCCGATACGACGGCCAGCTTCATCCGGACCGGAAGCCGCAGGCGCGCCTCGGACAGCAGGTTCACGAAGGCCTCAGAACGTAGCCCGCGCCACGCACGGTGTGCAGCACGCGGGGCTCGCCGCCGTCCTCGAGCTTGCGACGCAGGTTGGACACGAAGACGTCGACGGTGTTGGTCTCGGCGTAGGGGTGGTAGTCCCACACCTCGTCGAGCAGGTTCTGCCGCGAGACCACCAGGCGCTCGTTGCGCACCATGTGCTCGAGCAGCTCGAACTCGCGGCTGGTGAGGTCGAGCGCCCGCTCGCCGCGGAAGACCTCGCGCGTGGCCGGGTTGAGGCGGATGTCGCCACTGGTGAGAAAAGCGCTTCCGCGCGGCGGGCGGCGGCGCAGCAGGGCGCGCAGCCGCGCGAGCAGCTCCTCGCGCTCGAAGGGCTTGACCAGGTAGTCGTCGGCCCCGGAGTCGAGGCCCTCCACGCGCGAGTCGACCCCCTCGCGGGCGGTCAGGATGAGGATCGGCACGTCGCCGCCCGAGCGCAGGCGGCGGCAGACCTCGACGCCGTCCACGCCGGGCAGGCCGAGGTCGAGCACCACGGCGTCGGGCTCGAAGACCGAGGCTTCGTCGAGCGCGGCGTCCCCATCACTCGCGATCCGCACGTCGTAGCCCTCCATGCCCAGCGAGCGGCGCAGCACGCCGGCGATGTCGGCGTCGTCTTCGACCACCAAGACACGTGCTTCGTCGCTCACAGCAAGGCATGGTAGGGAGCGTCGCGCTTGCCGCCACCGGCCCGAACCGGCCAAAGGCGAACAGCCCACCCGTCCCCGCTGTGGCCGGGGCGCAGGGGCAAGGCACCCGGCGTCGAAAGATGGTCGTTGAGCCGTGGCACGCCGCCAGAGCACCCGAACCAACCGCCGTAGGAGGTCCTCTCGCAGGTCGGGTCCCTCGCTGCCCAGGGTCGAGCTGCCCAGGCTCGAGCAGCACCAGCTCGACCTGATCGGCCTCGGCCTGGTGGCCTTCGCCGCCTTCTTCGCCTGCGTCTTCTACCTGGGCTGGGCTGGAGGCCAGGTGGGGGAGGCGATGGCCGGTGCTTTTCTCTTCCTTCTCGGCGGTGCCGGCTACCTCGTGCCGGTGGGTATGTTCGGCACCGGAGCGGTGCTGGTGCTGCGGCCGATGCTTCCCGCCGTCGCGCCTTTTCGCACCGGGGCCCTCTGCCTGGCCGCCGCGCTCTGCCTCGGCCTGGCCGCCGGGTCGCTGGGCCTCGGGCCAGGCGACACCGTCCGTTCAGGCACGCTGGACGCCGAGTACCTGCGGACGCATGGCGGGCTGGTGGGCGAGGCGCTCTTCTACGTCACCCGCACCCTCTTCCAGGAGGTGGGAGCGCACATCCTCTTCGGCTTCCTGGCGCTGGCCGGGCTGCTGCTTCTCACAGGCGCCTCGGTCGCGGGTGTCGTCAAGGGAACCCGGGAGAGCGTGGTCTCCACCACGCGCCGCGTGCGCCAGTCCACCGGGGAGTTCGCGTCGGTGCTGCGCACGGAGCGGACCCGCCCCATCGCGCCGGAGCCCCCGGCTGAGGACGAGCCCGAGCTGGAGGAGGGGCCGCCCGAGGTTGAGCCTGTGGTGCGGGCCACCCACGTGGAGGTCCCGAGCCTGGAGGATCCCCCTGACGAGGACGCGGCGCTCGAGGAGGCCGAGGAGGACTTCGACTTCGGCGGCGAGCCCGAGGACGAGGTGCTCGAGCCGGCCCCGCCCGAGCCAGAGCGCGAGGAGCCGGTCCACTCGCCAAGCGAGCACAGGCAGGACGAGCTCACGCCGATGGGCAAGCGCCGCTCACCGATCACCGAGTCCGACGACCTCGCCTACCACCTGCCACGCGACGGCTTCCTCAAGCGCTCGGGTGCCGGGCCGAAGACCGATGTGAAGGGGATCGAGCGAGCCGGGCGGCAGGTGGTGGAGGCGCTGGCCCACTTCAACGTCGACGCCCAGGTCACGGGAACGGTCAGCGGCCCGCACGTGACCCGCTACGAGCTTCGCCTGGCGCCGGGCGTGAAGATGTCGAAGGTTGCCAACCTCAAGGACGACTTGGCGTACGCCATGGCTGCCGAGCACGTGCGCATCCTCGCCCCGATCCCGGGCAAGCAGGCGGTGGGCGTCGAGGTGCCCAACCGCGTACGCAAGATGGTCCACCTGGGCGATGTGCTGCAGCAGCCGCCCGAGAAGTGGTCGCCGCTCACGGTCTGGCTCGGCAAGGACATCGGCGGCAAGTCGATCGGCACCGACCTGGCCAAGCAGCCCCACGTGCTGGTGGCGGGCACCACCGGCTCGGGCAAGTCGGGCTCGGTCAACGCGATGCTCTCGTCCATCCTGCTGCGGGCCACGCCCAACGAGGTGCGCCTGGTGCTGGTGGATCCCAAGCGCGTCGAGCTCAACCACTACGAGCACATCCCGCACCTGCTCACGCCGGTGATCACCAGCCCGCGCCTGGCCGCGAACGCCCTGGCCAACCTGATCAAGGAGATGGAGGAGCGCTACGAAGTGATGAGCAGGGCGCGGACGCGCAACCTGGAGGAGCTCAATCGCGCGCGCGTGCGCGAGGGAGGACGTCCGCTGCCCTACATCCTCTGCGTGATCGACGAGCTCGCGGACCTGATGATGATCGCCCCCGGCGAGGTGGAGGACTCGATCATCCGCCTGGCCCAGAAGTCGCGCGCGGTCGGCATCCACCTGCTGCTGGCCACCCAGCGGCCGAGCGCGGACGTGATAACGGGGATGATCAAGGCCAACGTGCCCGCTCGCATCGCCTTCGCGGTGGCCTCCCAGACCGACTCCCGCGTGATCCTCGACCAAAACGGGGCCGAGTCGCTGCTCGGACAGGGTGACATGCTCTTCCGCCCGGCCGGCGAGAGCCGCGCGGCGCGCATCCAGGGCGCGTTCATCGACGAAGACCAGATCCTCAAGCTCACCGACCACTGGCGCCGACAGGGCGAGCCGGAGCTGCAGGAGGAGCTGTTGGAGGCGGTCGAGACCGACGACGAGCCGGACTCCGCCGATGAGCTCAGCGCCGACCGGGACGACCTGCTGGCCGAGGCGATCGCGACGGTGGTCCAGATGGGGACGGCGTCTACCTCCATGCTGCAGCGGCGCCTCCGGGTGGGTTACACGCGCGCGGGGAGGCTGATCGACATGATGGAGCGCCGCGGCGTGATCTCAGGCTACGAGGGCTCGAAGGCCCGGCAGGTGCTGGTCACCGAGGCAGAGCTCCCGCGGGTGCTCGAGCAGTTGGCCGACCCCATGGTCGCCAGCGAGTAGCCGGGGCGTCCATTTCGCGCACAGGGGCCGGTCCGCCAGAATAGGCGCCGATGCCACCGATAGGGGAGACGCTGCGCCAGGCGCGCATGCGTCACGAGCTGGACATCGCCGACGTCGAGACGCGGACAAAGATCCGCGCCAAGTACCTGCGCGCCCTCGAGAACGAGGAGTTCGCCGTGCTGCCGGGTCCCACGACCGTCAGGTCGTTCATCCGCACCTACGCGGAGCTCCTGGGGCTGGACCCGCACACGCTGGTCGAGCAGTACCGCGCCCAGTACGACGACCACGAGGAGTCCGAGGTGCAACCCGTGGCCGCGCCCACGCGGGGGGGCGAGAGGCGGGAGCGCCGCGAGCGACGACCACCGCCCTCCGGGCGCAACGGCGGCCCGAGCCCCCTGGCGCTGATTGGCGGGACCGTGCTCGTCGTGCTCGTGGCGCTGGCCGTGATCGGGCTGCTCGGCGGAGAGGACGAGGAGGGCAAGGAGAGCAAGGGGAAGGCGCGCAGCGAGGCGCAGCGCACCGAGACCACCC
>JACCZR010000226.1 GCA_013695855.1 Thermoleophilaceae bacterium | reverse complement strand
GTGGCGGCGCGCGACGCCTCCGGATCGCCCGACACGGCCGCGAGCGCGGCCGACACCGCGGCGCTCATGGAGCTCGCGAGGGTGTTCGAGGGACGCTCGTCGGAGCGGACTCTGGTGCTTGCTTCGGTGGACGCCGCGCGGCTCGGGCAGGCCGGCGCTCGTCGGCTGGCGGGGCGTCTGACCGACTCCGACGACGACGTCGTGGCCGTGCTGGTGATGTCGGGGCTGGGCATGCGAAGCTCCGAGCCGCCGCTGGTCTCGTGGTCGGGCGACACCTCGCGGGTGGGCATCGGCCTCGAGCGCACCGCCGCGGAATCGTTGCGCCTGGAGCTCGACACGCGCATCCAGGGCTCGTCGGTGGCCGGCCAGCTGAGCCGCCTGTCCCTGCCCCTGGGCGTGGGCGCGCAGGGGGTGTTCCTGGACGCCGGCCTGGACTCGCTTCGCTTCTCAGGCAGTGGCGAGCTCGCGGGGGGGGCGGGCGAGCGCCTCGACCCCGACCGCCTGGGCGGGCTGGGACGCGCGACCCTGCGGACCCTGAGCGCCCTGGATGCCTCGGGCGCGCCCGAGCACGGCCCCCGCAGCTACGTGACCGCGGTGAGCCAGGTGCTTCCGGGCTGGGTCGTCTCGGTGCTCGCTCTCGCCCTGCTGGCGCCCGCCGTGGTCGCGTCGGTCGATGCCTTTGCTCGCGCACGCCGCCGCCGCGAGCCCGACCTGCCCGGACTGAGGCGGGTGGGCCTGGCGGCCGCCGCGCTCGCGGTGGGGCTTGCCCTGGCCAAGCTGCTTACGCTCATCGGCGTCACTCCGGGGGTCCCCCAGGCGGCCGAGGATCCGAGCGCGCTGCCGCTCGACGGCCCGGCCGCGATCGTGCTCGGGACGGTGGTCGGGGCCGTGGCGGGCCTCCTGTTCGCCCTGCGGCGGCTGCGGGGTGGCGCCGACGACCCCGCCGGAGCAGGAGCGGCGTGCGCCACCGCTCTCGTGCTTTGCACAGCGTGCGTTGCGCTGTGGGCCCTCGATCCCTATGCCGCGTTCGTGGCGCTGCCCGCGCTCCACCTCTGGGTGCTGGCCATGCTGCTCGAGCCGCGTCCTCCGCGCCGCGTGCGCGTGCTCGCGCTGGTCGGGGGCCTGTTGGCGCCCGCGGTCGTCGCGGTCTATTACCTCATCGCGCTGGCCATGAACCCCCTGCACGGGGCCTGGTACCTGCTCATGTCGGCGATGGGGGGGACGCCCAGCCTCGCCACCCTGGCGGTGTGGGTGGCGCTCGCCGCTGCCTTTGCCGCCGTGGCCCGCTCGGTGGTGGGGGCCGACCCCGCTGACGAGCCACCCGAGCGCCGGCCGCTGCGCGCCGTACCCAGCTACGCGGGTCCGGGCTCGCTGGGGGGCACCGAATCCGCCCTGCCGCGCCGGTGAGAACGGGGAGGAGCGTGCGCGCCTCCGCAGAACGGGAGGAGCATGCGGTGCTCGCCCGATCGACGATCGGGCTGCGCGCCTCCGCTAAGGGGGTGTCCAGGAGGTTTGATTGATTTCTCCCGTGTCGTCCGCCCGTGGCCGATACCTTGGGTGAAGGCGTCATGAAGAACTCCACGCACAGACTCAGCTTCGACCTGAAGAGCCGCGTGGCCCGCGGCGAGTACGAGGTCGACCACGACGCCGTGGCCGAAGCCCTCGTCCAGAGGATGCTGGCGCGCCCACGCTCAGCGGTGCTCGTACCCGCCGAGCCCGTGGGCGGGCTCTCCGTCCGCGGCCACGAGCTCGAGCCCGGTCCCGCGGCCAACCTCGCCTAGCCAGGTGAGCCTCGTGCCGGCATCCTCGGCGGCCTGCTCGAGCGCGTCGACACGATCGGGCGGGGAGCAGACCAGCAGCTCGTAGTCGTCACCTCCGGTGGCAGCGAAGACCGCAGGCTCGGCGCCGAGCGCCGTGGCCACCGCCCTGGTGCCGGGCGCCACGGGTACGCGGTCGAGGTCGATCCTGAGCAGCAGCCCGCTGGCCGCGGCCACGTGCGAGGCATCGCTGGCCAAGCCGTCGCTGAGGTCGATCATTGCGCTTGCGCCGAAGGCCGCCAGCCTGCGTCCCGCCTCCAAGAGCGGCTCGGGGCGCCGGTGGCGGCGCAACAGCTCCTCGTGCTGGTCCTCGCGTAGCGCTCTGTTCGACATGGCGGACGCTCGCCCGTCCAGAAGGGCAAGGCCCGCCGCGGCGCCACCGAGCTCGCCCGTCACCCCCACAAGCTCCCCTGGTCGTGCCCCGTCACGGCCGCAGAGCTCCTCCTCGCCGTCTGCCCAGCCGGTCACGGCCACCGTCACCACCAGGGCACGGCCCCGAACCACGTCGCCGCCGGCTACCGCGATGCCGGTTTGGGCAGCCAGCTCCGCTGCGCCGCGGGCCAACTCGAGGGCACTCTCCTCCGAGAAATCCCCGGGCAGGACAAAGGCCAGAAGCGCCTCGCCGGGCTCGGCTCCCATGGCGGCCAGGTCGGAGAGCGCCGTAGCCAGGGCCTTGTGGCCCACGTCGGCCGCCGAGTGGGTGGAGAGCTCGAAGTGAACCCCCTCGGCGACGGTGTCGATGGAGGACACCGCCAGCGGCCGGGCGGCCACCACCGCGGCGTCGTCGCCGGGCCCGCGCAGCAGGCGCTGCGGCGGGTCCGGTAGGACGGCGCGTATGGCCTCGATGAGGGCGAGCTCCGGCACCTGCTCGGAGGCCGGCCGACCCCGATCAGTCGGGCGGCGAGCCGCCTGCGCCCTGGTCGCCTCCGACCGGGCCGCCTCCGCCGTCAGCGCCTGCGCCATTGTCACCGGCGCCGCCGCGGCGCGGGCTGGGGCTGAGATTGGGAGCGGGCGGGGACGGGCGCAAGGGGACGGGCCCGTCTTGAGGCGGGGCCTCGTACGTGCGCGGGTCATACCCGCGGTAGCCGCCGCCCGGGGAGTTGCCGCCCGTGGAGCCCGGAGAGGTCGGGCGGTAGGAGCGGTAGCCGTCGGTCGGGCGCGACGAGTCGTAGTTCGATTGGTCGTTGCCGCTGTCGGCGGCGGAAGCCGAGGAGGTGAAGGGCTGCTTGGCGGCGGTGGGAAACTGCTCACAGCCGCCGGCGCCGGCCACCACCATGTAGTCGTGCCAGATCGAGGCAGGGAAGGTGCCTCCGGCCACGCTCGTCCCGTGCACGCTGCGCATCTCCTTCAGCGCGTTGGGATAGCCGACCCACACCGAGCTGGCCAGCTTCGGCGTATAGCCCACGAACCAGGCGTCGTTGAAGTTGTCGGTGGTGCCGGTCTTGCCGGCGGAGGGGCAGCCGATCCTCGCCTTGGTGCCCGTGCCGCTCTGCACGTTCTGCTTGAGGATCTTCGTCACCTCGAGCGCGATGCCGTCGGTGATCACCCGCTTGCGCTTGGGCTTGCCGAGCTTGTCGGACTTGCCGTCCGCGAACTCGACCTTGCGGATGGCCTTCGGCTCGTTGCGGATGCCGCCCGAAGCCAGCGTGGCGTAGGCGTTGCTCATCTCGAGCGGGGAGACGCCCAGGCGCAGGCCACCCAGGCCCTCGGCCGGCAGTCCGTCGAGCTTCGTGGTGATGCCCAGCAGCCGCGCCGTCTCGCGCACCGCCTTGGGTCCGACATCGATGATGAGCTGCGCGTAGACCGTGTTGTCGGACTTGATGGTCGCCTTCACCAGGTTCATCGAGCCGCCGTAGGTCTCGCCATAGGTCTTGACCTGCCAGGGGCCGTAGCCGGGTACGTTGAGGTTCAGCGGCTTGGAGGTGTAGGTGGTGGCGGTGGGGCTGTATCCCTTGCGGATGGCCGCGGTGAGCACCATCGTCTTGAAGGCCGAGCCCGGCTGGCGGTGGCCCTGCGCGGCGAGGTTGAACGAGCGGTCGCTGTAGGTGCCGCTCGAAGCCATGGCCTTGATGTAGCCCGTCTTGGGATCGATCGACACGATCGCCGAGGACGGATCGCTGGGCAGGTTGAGCTGGCCTTCGATGCCTTTGCGCGCCGCCACCTGGAGCTTGGGGTCGATGGTGGTGTAGACCTTCAGCCCGCCGCGACGGTAGACGCCCACGCCGTACTCCTCGATCAGCTTCTCCTCGACGTAGTCGAAGAAGTAGGGCTCCCGGCGGGCCGTGTAGCGCCGCCCGCGTCTGACGCCCAGCTTCTTCTGCGATGCCTCCTCGGCCTGCGCGGCGGTGATGAAGCGGTTCTTGACCATGCCACGCAGCACCTCGTTGCGGCGCTCGAGCGCCGCGCTTGGGTTGCGGAAGGGGTTGTACTGCGACGGCGCCTGAGGGAGGCCGGCCAGCATCGCGGCCTCGTGCAGGCGCAGGCGCTTGGCCGACTTCGAGAAGAAGATCTGAGCGGCGGCCTCGGTGCCCACGGCAGTGCGCCCGCCCACCGTCCCGAAGGGCACGGAGTTCAGGTAGCTGTGGAGGATCCAGCGCTTGCTGTGCTCCTTCTCGAGCTCGGAGGCCAGCTTGGCCTCGCGGATCTTGCGCTCGTAGCTGCGTCCAGGATCCTTGATGTAGAGCGCGCGGACGAGCTGCTGGGTGATGGTCGAGCCGCCCTGCAGGTTCTTGCCGGACTCGATGTTGCGCACGCCGGCGCGCACGATGGCGCCGTAGTCGATGCCCTTGTGGCTGTAGAAGCGCTCGTCCTCGATCGCCACCACGGCGTTGCGCATGGTGCGCGGCAGCTGCTTCCACGGCACGGGGTCGCGGATCTCGTCCGAGCGCACGTAGCCCAGGCGCGAGCCGTCGGCGGCGAAGATGACCGAGGTCGCCCCCTTGTCGATGGGCTTGAGCTCGTCGAGGGCTGGTGCTCCGGCGGCCACCGCGAGCACGTAGCCGACGACCGAGAGCACGCCGATGCCCAGCGTGAGGGCGAGCACCATCACAGCAAGAAGCATCTTGCTGCGGCCGCCTCGGCGACGGCGACGGCTCTTTCCCTGGCGGTTGCTCATCGGCGTGGTGTCCCTGTCCCTGCGGCGTGGTGTCCCTGCGGCTTGCCTCCCTACGTGCGGTCTCCTTCGCTCACCGGATCATCTTCTGGCTCCGGCGCAGGCTCGGGATCGAAGGGAGGGACAGCAGTCGAGGATAGCCCTTCGGCTCGCAGCTTCCGTAACCACTGGGCGCGCAGCCTGGCGGCCAGCGGGGCGCGCTCCTGGGGATCGTCGCACCAGAGGTAGGCGCTCAGACGGATCCCGAAGCGGTCCACCTCGGCCACGGTTGCGTCGATCTCGCGCTCGGGGTCGGCGATCAGCTCCATCGCGCGGTCCGCGTTGGCGCCGGGTGGCAGCCACACCGAGGCCTCGACCTGCACGCGCGGATCGACCACCGTGTGGTTCTCCACCGGGTTCTGCACCAGCTTCTCGTTGGGCACCACCAGCCTGCGCCCGTTGTCGAGGCGGATGGTGGTGTAGGCCAGCCGAACGTCCTCGACGATGCCCGTCTCCTTGCTGAAGGTCACGAGGTCACCCACCCGGATGGGCTGGGTGATGGCCAGCAGCACTCCGGCCACCGCGTTGGCCAGCGTGGCCCGCGCGGCGAAGCCGATCACCAGGCCGAGCACCGCGGAGGAGGCGAGGACCGTGGTGGCCACCCGCTTGACCGCGTCGAACTGGCCGAGCGCGAGCGCGATCCCCAGCAGGATGATCACGCCGAAGGTGAGGCGCCGAACCAACCGCAAGCGGGTATCGGCCTCCGGGGAGAGCCCCTGGCCGCCCGCGCGCTCGCCGGCCACGCGTCCCCGGCGGCGGATCATACGGTCGACGAGGTGGGCGAACAGAGCGGCGAGCACCAGCGTCCCAGCAGCTGTGATCGTGTCGCGGTTGTCGTCGATCAGGCCGGCGATGAGAAGATCGGCCATGGGCATGGGTGCGCACCCTAGAAGAGGCGTCCGGGCCGTCTTGATCGATGCGCTCGGCACCCTCGTCGCGCTCGAGCCGCCCGCCCCGCGCCTGCGCGAAGCCCTCGCCGCGGAGGGCCTGGAGGTGACGCTCGCCGACGCCCGGCGGGCCTTGGCGGCGGAGATCTCCTTCTACCTCGAGCACCACCTGGAAGGCCACGACGCCGCGGCGCTGGAGGATCTGCGAGACCGCTGCGCGGCGGTGCTGGGCACCGAGCTCGGGCTCGATCCCTCGCGCGTGCGCGCTCCAATGCTGCGTGCCCTTCGATTTCGCGCTTTCGAGGACGCCGAGCCCGCGCTCGCCGAACTGCGCTCGCGCAGGGTCGCCGTGGTGGTGGTGAGCAACTGGGACTGCTCGCTGCCCGAGGTGCTGGCCGCCGCCGGGCTGGCCACGCTGTTCGACGGAGTTGTCTCCTCGGCCCGGGCCGGCGCGGCCAAGCCGAGCGCTGCGCCGTTTCAGCGCGGCCTCGAGCTGGCCGGCGTGACAGCCGACCAGGCGCTGCACGTGGGGGACTCGCCCGAGAACGACCTCGCCGGTGCGCGTGCCGCGGGGGTGCGCGGGGTGCTGCTTACACGCCAGGGTGGCACCCCGCCGGGCGCGATCTGCTCGCTCGCGGAGCTGGCCCACCTAACCTAGGCGCGATGGCCGGCCACCCGAGCCCTCCCCCTACCGACCGGCCCGAGCTTCCGGGCGGCGCGGTCGAACCCGCCCCGCGCTGGCCCTGGGGCTTTGGCTTCGTGGCCTTCCTGGTGGCCTTCCTGGCCACTTTCCTCATCGCGGGCATAGTGGGCGCCGTCGCCGGAGTCGAGGCCGACAAGAAGCTGCCGCCGACCTTCACGATCATCGCAACGGTCATCCAGGACACCGCGCTCGTCGCGGCCGCGATCCTCTTCGCCGCACTGGTCGCCCGCCCGCGGGCGTGGCACTTCGGCTTGCGCCGCACGGCCCTCTGGCCCGCGGTCGGGTGGGCCACCCTTGGAATAGTGACCTTCTACCTTTTCGCCGGCGTCTACGGGGCGATCGTCGACCCCGACGCCAAGCAGCGCATCACCGAGAGCCTCGGCGCCGACGAGGGGGCGGCCGGGCTGATCGTCGCGGGCTGCGTGGTGATGATCCTCGCGCCCCTCGCCGAGGAGTTCTTCTTCCGCGGCTTCTTCTACGGCGCCCTGCGGCGTCGCTTTCGCATGGTGGGAGCCGCCGTAATCAACGGGGTCGTGTTCGGCTCGATCCACTACAGCTTCGACGGCCTCGAGCCGCTGCTGATCCTGCCCCCGCTGATGGTGCTCGGCTTCATCTTCTGCCTGGTCTACGAGCAGACGGGCTCGATCTGGCCCGTTGTGGCCATGCACGCCTTCAACAACGCCGTGGCCTACGCCGTCCAGACCGGGGACGAAGGCGGCTGGAAGGTCTCGCTCGTGGTGGGCCCTCTGATGATCGCGGCGACGATGCTCGCGCCCCGCCTGCTTCCCGCCGGGCCGAGGGGGTCGCGGCCGCTGCCCGTCACGGCTCCGCAACCCGCCGCTGTAAAGTGACGCTGCGATGAGACGGCCGGTGATCATCACCACGGTGTCCCTTGCCGCCCTCGCCGCGGCTCCCGCCCTCGCGGACGCGCAGCTGCCCACGCCCAGCCCGCCGCCGCCAGCCGCGCAGGGGGGCAAGGCCGAGCTCTCGGTCAAGGGTGGTGTCGGCACCCGGCGAGCGCGCTATCTCGTGCCCGGCCAGACGGTGACAGTGGTAGGCAGCGTCGCCCCCTTCGTCGAAGGCCAGGTCGTCTTCGCAGGACTGCGCCGCGGCCGCAGGGTCACCGCCGGGAAGCGAGTGGCCATCCAGCGCTCGACCCGGGGGCGCGGCCGCTTCGTCGTTCGCTTCCACGTGAAGCGGCGCGGCACGCTGCGGGCGGCCGCCGTGCACGCCGCCACGCCGCAGCAGAAGTCGTTCTCGGCCTCGTCGAAACGGCTGATCGTGGCCCGCTTCGCCGCGGGCCCCGGCTCGCGCGGCACGAAGGTCAGGCTCCTGCAGCGCGGCCTGCGGCGGATGGGCTTCGCCGTTCCGGTGCGTGGCGGCTACGGCGCAGCGACTGCGCGCGCGGTGCTCGCCTACCGCAAGACCAACAACATGAGGCGCAACACGCGCGCGGGCTCCGCGGTCTTCTCGAGGGTCTTCCGCGGGCGCGGGCGTTTCCGGCCGCGTCACCCGCGCGCCGGACGTCACGTCGAGTTCGACTGGTCGCGCCAGGTGCTCGCCTTCGTGGATCGCGGTCGGGCGATTGCCGTCTACCACGCCTCCTCGGGCAAGGCTTCCACGCCCACGGTCTTCGGCAGCTTCCGCTTCTACCGAAAGCAGCCGGGCACCAACTCCCACGGCATGGTGCATTCCAATTACTTCATCGGCGGCTACGCCATTCACGGCTACAAGTCCGTGCCGAACTACCCCGCCAGCCACGGCTGCATCCGGGTGCCGATCCCGAGCGCGAAGGCGATAGACAACAGGATCAGGCTCGGCCAGACCGTCTTCGTCTACGGGTAGGCCCGCCGGCGGCTTGGCGTTGGTCCGGCGAACTCGTCCGCCGCCTGACGAATCCGCCGGACCGAAACGACGCTTCGGTTACGGAGCGGCGGGCGCCGCCGGGGCCTGAGGAGCCGCCGCGGGTTGCTCGGACGCCTGCGCGGCGGGCGCCGCGGGGCTCGCGGGAGCCGCGGGGGCAACCGGTTCGGCCGCTTTCGGCTCAGTCGGGGCCTCGACCTGCGGGGCCTGCACCTCGGGCGCCTCGATCTTCGGGGGTTCCACCCTGGGCACCTCGACCTTCGGGGCCTCCACCTCGGGTGCCTCGACCTTGGGCCCGGCCGCGGCCGGGCTCTGGGTTCCGGCCGCATTGTCCGAGGCCGGCTCGCCCGACTGCGGAGCCGGAGCGGGCGCCTGGCTTTGAGGGGTCGCAGCCGGCTTGGGCGCGGCCGCCACAGGGACCTCGCTCTGCGGAGCCACCGGTGTGGTCGCCGCCGGAGCCT
>JACCZR010000182.1 GCA_013695855.1 Thermoleophilaceae bacterium | reverse complement strand
CGTGCCGGGCGCCTACGTGGTGACCGTGGACGCCGAGCCGGTGCTCTACGTGGAGCGCGGCGGCAAGGGCCTGCTGCCGCTGGGCGAGCCGGGTCGTGACCGGCTGCGCGAGGCGCTGGAGGCGCTGGCCGAATCCGTGCGCAGAGGCCGCCTCAAGCGCCTGGCCGTAGAGCGCTATGACGGCGAGCCGGTGGTGGGCTCGACCGCGGGTGCGCTGCTGCTGGAGCTGGGCTTTCGCCAGAGCCCGCGCAAGCTGACGCTGAGCGCTTAGTAGACCTCGAACCACAAGGTCGAGCCGTAGTTGAAGACTTCGCCGAGACCGACGGCTTCGAAGACCTCGTCGCGGAGCCGGCGCAGGTCCGCCCGCAAGCTCACGTAGTGAGCGGCGAAGACCGGCCGTAGGCGCTCACGCCCGACCAGCAGAGCGAGCCCCACCATGTAGGCCTCCGACCAATAGAGACGGGCCGCATCGGGCCCGTAATCCTCGGGTAGGAAGATGTCGTGCACTCCCACGAGAACGCCGGGAGGCAGGCGCGGCAGGACATCAAGGAAGAAGACCGAGACGTCGTTGTTCATAAAGACGCGGTGGGACCCGTCGAGGAAGACCACGTCGCCGGCCTCGAAACCCTCGAACGTGCTCAGCCGGGCGTGCTCCAGGCCGCACCGCACAGGCTCGTCGCAGAGGGCGTCGATGCCGGACCGAGGGAGTGGGTCGATGGAGATGATGGCCGTCTCGAGCTGCCCGTCGCGCTTGGCGCGCGCCGCGAACTTCGTGGACTCGCCCGAGCCGATCTCCAAATACCGCCGCGGAGACCGGGAACGAAGTAGGCAGTAGATGGCAGCCCCGTCGAGCCCCCACATGGTCTGGTTGTCCCAACGCGGCTCGAGGTCTGCACCCGGCCCGCGGTCGATTGCCGACAGCTCCCTCCCGTAGCGTCGGAGCAGGTCCAGAGTCTCCCTGTAGGAATCGGCCTGCTCGGCGAGGATCTCCTCGATGAAGGGGTGGTTGGGAGCTCCGTGCCCCCACCGAGGCGTGTTCGACGAGCTGGTCTGCTGCTCGAGCGGGAGGTAGACCTCGGCGTCGGGCAGCACGGCTCGCTTAGAGCCCAACAGCGCCCGCCGCAGTCCGGGGCCAACTCGCCGCGCCTGTGAAACGATCCGGTTCAAGCGCGCGAGCCTTGCACGTTCGTCCACTGCGTCGCGCTCCCCACGGGGTCGAGCGGGCCTTCGGGAAGCGTTGTAGGAGGCTGAGGCGCGCGAGAGCTGGTCGGCGCGGTCAGCGGCTGAACAGCTTCTCGAGCGCCAGTTCGAAACCGGGCAGCTGGGGCGAGGTGACGGTGTCTCCGCGCCCAAGCTCGCGCGTGATGTCGAAGCGGGGGAAGTCGGGCTTCGAGCGGCGTCCCACCAGCACCAGCTCGGCGCGATCGTCCACCAGCCAGAGCTCCGGCAGGCCCCGCAGCTCGTAGACGCGCCGCTTGTCCTCGACGTCGTAGCGCCAGGTACCCGGCGAGCGGATCTCCACGCAGAGGTTGGGCAGCGCCTCGGGGTACTCCCTCATGTCTGGAGGACGCCGCTCCTCGGAGAACCACAACAGGTCGGGCCCGTAGACGTTGTGCTCGTCCAGGGTGATGCTCGTGGGCGTGATCGCCAGCCCGCGATCCTCGCCCGCCTCTATCCAGACGTGTATCGCAGAGGCGAGCCGCACCTGCAGCAGCCCGTGAATGGGCTTCGGCTCATTCACGATGATCGCTCCCTCGACGAGCTGCGTGCGATCCCCCTCGACGGAGATCTCGTAGTACTCGTCCGCGGTCATCCGGGTGGCTGTGGCCATGGTCCACACGGAGGATAAGGAAGCCCGCAAGGGCTTTCGCCCCTCGGCTCAGTCGAGCTGGAGGAGCAACGGCGCGTGGTCCGAGGGCTTCGGGCCCTTCCGGAAGCCCCGGTCGATGCCGCAGCTCTCCAGGCGTGACGCCAGCGGCGGCGAGAGCAGGAATGCGTCGAGGCGCAGGCCCATCTTGCGGTGAAAGTGGCCCTGGCGGTAGTCCCACCAGGTGAAGCCCTGCTCTTCGGGATGCAGCTCACGGAAGGCGTCGATCGTGCCGGCCTCCAGCAGTCCGGCGAAGCGCTCGCGCTCGGGCGGCGTGACGTGGGTGGCCCCCGCGAAGGCCTCCGGGTCGTAGACGTCGAGATCGGTGGCGCAGACGTTGAAGTCGCCGGCCACCAGCAGCGGATCGTGTGACAGTGCGCGGATCCGCTCGGCCGCGGCCTCGAGGAAGCCCAGCTTCTCGGCGTACTGCGGGGAGTCGGGCGAACGGCCGTTGGGAACGTAGACCGACACGACCCTCTGGCCGTCGGCATCGACCTCGAGCCAGCGCGCCTCGTCGACGGCCGGCTCGCCCTCGAGGCCCGCCCGCGCCTCCGAGAGCTCCACCCCCCGCGGGACGACGACCGCCACCCCGGCCCAGCGCCCGGCGCTGTGGTGCTCGGCGTGGTAGCCGGCCGCCTCGAGCTCGAGATGCGGGAAGGCGTCGGGCTCGGTCTTGGTCTCCTGGAGGAGAAGCAGGTCCGGCTGGTGGGCCTCGAGGAGCTCGAGCACTCGCGGCATCCGGGCCTTCAGCGAGTTGACGTTCCAGGTGACGGCCTTCACCGCAGGGAGCCTACGACGCTCTCCTCCGGCCTTTCTGGTGTTCTCAGGACGTTGAAGGCCACCGCCACCCCCATCGAGCGCGAGGCCGAGCTCGAGCGCCTGGCCCTCGCCGTCGAGGGCGCCGCGGCCGAGGAGGGCGCCTTCGTGGTGGTCCGGGGCAGCGCCGGAATCGGCAAGAGCATGCTGCTGAAGGCGGCCCGCGAGCGAGCGCGTGAGCGCGGGCTGCAGACCCTCAGGGCCCGCGGAGGCGAGCTCGAGCGCGACTTCGCCTACGGGGTGGTGCGCCAACTGCTCGAGCGGGCGGCCATGCAGCTCGACGAGTCCGAGCGAGCGGAGGTCCTTGGAGGCGCGGCGGCGCTCGCTGCTCCCGTGCTGCGCCTGCAGCGAAGCGGCGAGGCCCCGACGGGAGGCGACGCCGCCTTCGCCGTGACCCACGGCCTCTACTGGCTGGTCTCGAACCTGGCGGCGCGCCGGCCGCTCGTCCTCGAGGTGGACGACGCTCACTGGGCCGACGCTCCCAGCCTTCGCTTTCTGATCTACCTGGCGGCGAGGCTCGAAGGCCTCCCGGTGCTGTTGGTGCTGGCGCTGCGGCCCGACGAGCCCGGTACCGACCGCGAGCTTCTGGCCCAGCTCGACACCCACCCCGATGCCGACGTGGTCCGTCCGAGCCCGCTCAGCGAGCGAGCCGTGGCCACCCTGATCGGCGAGCGCCTCGGCGCCGAGCCCACGCCCGAGTTCGCCGCGGCGTGCCGGGCCTCCACCGGTGGCAACCCCTTTCTGCTGCACGAGCTGCTGCTGGCGCTCTCCGCCGACAGCGTGGACCCCACGGGAGGCCCCGAGCGGGTACAGGAGCTCGGGCCGGAGACCGTCGCTCGCTCGTTGCTCCTGCGCCTGGCTCGCCTTCCCCCCGAGTCGGGCGCCCTGGCCCGCGCGGTGGCCGTACTTGGCGCCAGGGCGGATC
>JACCZR010000169.1 GCA_013695855.1 Thermoleophilaceae bacterium | reverse complement strand
GACGCCGCGGCGGTGTTCGACCGGGCCGAGCTGGTGCTCGGCGTGAAGGAGCCCGAGCCCGCCGAGGTCGCGATGCTGCGCCCCGAGCACACGCTGTTCACCTACCTGCACCTGGCTCCCGACCCCGTGCTCACGCGCCGCCTGTGCGAGTCGGGCGCCACCTGCGTGGCCTACGAGACGGTGACCGACGCCCGCGGGCGGCTGCCCCTGCTGGCCCCCATGAGCGAGGTGGCGGGAAAGATCGCCACCCAGGCCGGCGCGTTCTTCCTCGAGCGTCCGCTGGGCGGACGCGGGGTCCTGCTTGGGGGCGTCCCCGGCGTGCCGGCCGCGAACGTGATGGTCATCGGCGGCGGCGTGGTCGGCTTCGCCGCGGCCTCGATCGCCATCGGCATGCAGGCCGACGTGTTCGTCTACGACCGCAACCTAGACCGCCTGCGCGAGCTGGACGTGGCCTTCGCCGGTCGCGCCTCGACGGTGCACTCGTCGACCCTGTCGGTGGAGGAGATGCTGCCCCGCGCGGACCTGGTGATCGGGGCGGTGCTGGTTCAGGGCGCCCGAGCGCCCTACGTGATCAAGCGCGACCAGCTGAAGCTGATGCGCGAGCGGGCGGTGCTGGTGGACGTGGCCATCGACCAGGGCGGCTGCTTCGAGACCTCGCATCCCACCACCCACTCGGACCCCACCTTCGAGGTCGACGGCGTGACCCACTACTGCGTAGCCAACATGCCCGGCGCCGTGCCGGTGACCTCCACCTTCGCCCTCACCAACGCCACCCTGCCCTACGTGCTGGCCCTGGCCGAGCATGGCGTTCGGGGAGCCATCGAGCACGACCCCGGCCTGCGGCCCGGCGTGAACGTGGCCGCCGGGAGGGTGACCCACGCCGCCGTGGCCGAGGGCACAGGCATCGAATACACCCCCGTCGACGAGGTCCTTGGCGACGGAGCACAGGCCGGGCGTTGGCCGGGCGAGCACCGATCGCTCGATTGATCTCGAATAGGAGAGCGCATGGCAACCACGGTGACCAGGATTCAGAACTTCATCGACGGCGAGCCCGCCGACGCGACGAAGGGACGCACCGAGACGATGGTGAATCCCGCCACCGCGGCGCCCCTGGCCGAGGCGCCGCTGTCCTCGGCGGAGGACGTGGACCGCGGTGCAGGCGGCCGGGCGCGGCGGATACGCTCAAGCGCGTGCATCTCGAGCTGGGAGGGAAGGCGCCCGTGGTGGTCTTCGACGACGTCGAGCTCGAGACGGCGCTCGAGACCATCGCCGCCACCGGGGCTCTACAACGCCGGCCAGGACTGCACGGCGGCCACGCGCGTGCTGGCGGGCCCAGGGGTCTACGACGACGTGGTCCCCGGGCTGGCCGAGGAGGCGAAGGGCTACGTGCTCGGGGACACCGGCTCGCCGGACACCACGCTGGGCCCGCTGAGCTCCCAGCGCCAGCGCGAGCGCGTTGAGGGGTTCCTGGAGCGGCGCCCGTCCAACGCCGACGGCAAGGACCTCTCGATGTACTCGCTGGAGGACTACACGCACGTCAAGCATGTGATGGTCTCGCTTGGCTGACTACTCCTTCCTGACCACCTGGCTGATCGACGCCGAGCGTGAGCGTGCATGGGATGTGCTCGAGGACGTCATGCGCTGGCCGGAGTGGTGGCGCGGCGTGGTGCGAGTCGAGGAGCTCGATCCGGGCGGCGAGGACGGGGTCCACACCCGCCATGCAATCGAGTGGCGCAGCCGAGTGCCCTACTCCGTGCGCTTCGAGTTCGTCACAGACCACGTTGAGCGCCCCGCGCTCATGGACGGGCGGGCCGAGGGTGACCTGGTCGGCACGGGCCGATGGCGGCTCTTCGAGCAGGACGGCGTCACGGCGGTCCTCTACGAGTGGGTCGTAAGCACGAGGCGGCCGTGGATGAACGCGGTCGCGCCGGTGGCACGGCCCGTGTTCGCGGCGAACCACGACGTCGTCATGCGCTGGGGTGGCGAGGGGCTGGCCAGGCGACTCGGCGCGCAGCTGCTGGCACACGGCTGAGGCTCATGAGCGGGGGCCGCGTTGGCGCGCAGACGAAACGAGGAGGGCCCCCGCCGAAGCGAGGGCCCTCGTCCCGTCCTGATCTCCAGCTGAGCTAGTTGCGGCGCCTGCCGCCCTTGCCCTTGCCCTTGCCGGTGCCCTCTCCCGCGGCACCGTCGATGTCGTACACGTCGCGGAACTTGCGCACGTGCAGGGCCAGCAGCTGCCCGGGCTCTACGGTCTCCGGGTTCCCGCTGGGCTTGTGCACCTGGGCGTCAAACAGGAACCAGCCCTGGCCGAGGAGCTTGCGGGCGTCGATGATGCCGCTCGACTCCTCGTCCTGGGTGAGGAAGCCGGGCTGGCCCATGCGGAACAGCTTGCGGTCGAACTCCGCCACCACGCCACGGTCGCCCGTGTCGATCTGGAAGGCGATGATCCGCGCCAGCTGGGCGTTGTTGCCCGGGTCCTCCTGGATCAGGAGGTTGCCCTTGCGGTCGATCGTCATGTTGTCCGGCTTGTTGAGGAACGGCGCCTCGCTGCCGTCCAGCACCAGCTCGAGCGTGCCGCCCTTCTC
>JACCZR010000157.1 GCA_013695855.1 Thermoleophilaceae bacterium | reverse complement strand
GAGCAGGCCGCGTGCTCACGGCGCGTTCACCCGAGCATCGGCGCTGACGGAGAGTCGCTGCCCCACCATCCGCAGCGGCGAGGGGGGTTGCAGCCGCACGCGCACCGAGCCGCCGGCCACGATCACCCGCATTCGGCGGGCCGACCAACCGGGCAGGGCATCACGGACCGCGGCGCGGCCGTCGTCTCCGCCTGCGATCGCCAGAGCCCCCGCTTCGGCGGCCGAACCGGCGAGCACGCTCGCGTATCCCACCGCGAGCAGCTGGAAGAAGACGAACCCCAGCAGCATCAGCGCCGGCACCGCGCCGAGCAGCTCGACACTGGCCTGCCCCGACTCGCGGGCGGCGGCCCGGATCACGGTGCCCCGCCGAGCGTGGCGCTCGCCGCAACGGTGATGGGCGAGCGCGAAGGCCGCACGACCAAGGGCACCCGGACGGCGACCCGCACGCGGTTCCCCCTACGGCCGACCTTCAGGCCCCGCTCGAGCGTCCGCGGCAGCGCGCTGCGGGCCGCCTTGCCGGGATCCTTGCCCACCACGTCCGCCCGGGCGGCCACGCGCGCGGCGTTGGCGCACATCCACAGCGCGTGCCCGGCGAGCACTGCCTGCCACAGCGCAAGGCCCACCACCAAGACGAGCGGGACGGCCGCGACCAGCTCGACCGAGGCCTGGCCGCGCTCGGCCGCCAGACGAGAGGGGAGAATCCGGGGACGCGAGTGCACGGGAGCACCGTCCCGCGACCCGGGTAACGGAACAACGCGCGGTGGTTACGACATCAGCGCAGCACCGCTACAACGAGCGCGTGGCCTGTGGGGCAGACGGAGCCAGAGCGAGACGCGGAGCCCGGGAGACGAGACGGGGGGCCCGGGAGACGAGACGCGGGGCCCGGGAGGACACGACGGCCCGATGGCGCGGACGGCCGAAGGGAGCCGGGACGCGGCGGTCGCTCCAGCGTGCCGAGGACCAAGCCTGGCAAGGAAGAGGGCACGATGCCTGCTTCGCAGGTGAGGGCCCGATGACACAGCCAGGCGCCGGTCATTCGGCGCCGCTGGTGCAACCGCCTAGATGGCGTACTTGCGGTATTGGGTCCAGACCCAGAAGACGCCGTAGGTGGCGAGCCCGAGCAGGACCAGCCAGGCCAGCACGCCGAAGCCACCTGCGTCGAAAAGGCGATTGGTGGCGGTGAAGGTCAGGAACGCCAGGCCCACCGAGCCGTAGAGGACCAGCCGCTGGCGCTCCTCGAGTGACTCGATGGTGGTCCTGTTCTGGCGAAAGATGCGCACGCCCAACATCCCGATGACAACGAAGAAGGCGACCGTGAGGACCGTCAGCACAGCGTTCAGCGTGGTGTTGCCGCCGGGCAGCGCCGTCAGGGCGAGCGCCACGAGCGCGATGATCCCGAACTTGCCCCAGAGCGGCACGTCGTAAAGGCTAGGAGATCACGCCGGAGGCCGTGAGCACCAGAACCACCACGCCCAGCACCACCCGGTAGACGACGAAGACAACCGTCGAATGGGTGGTCAGGAATCGCAGCAGCCCGGCGATCGCCAAGTACCCCGAGGCAAAGGCGAGCAGCGTGGCCACCACCAGGGCGCCTAGGCCGGTGCGGTCGTCCTCCCCGCTCAGGATGGTCCCCAGCTCCAGCGCCCCGCTCAGAACCACCGCCGGGATCGACAGCAGGAAGGAGAAGCGCGCGGCGGCCTCGCGGTCGAGGCCGAGGAACAGCCCCGCCGTGATGGTCGCGCCGGAGCGGGAGACTCCGGGTACGAGCGCGAGCGCTTGGGCGAAGCCCATCCCCACGCCGTCGCGGGTGGTTATGTCCTCGATCTGGCGTGTCCGCTTGCCCACCCGCTCGGCGGCGAGCAGAACGAGGCCGAGCAGGATCAGCGTGGTGCCGATCAGGTAGAGGTCGCGGGCGCCGGTCTCGATCTGGTCCTTGAAGGCCAAGCCGAAGATGCCGATCGGGATCGTGCCGAGCAGGATGTACCAGCCAAGGCGGGCGTCGAGCGAGCCGCGCTGGGAGGGGTCGCGCAGGCTGCGGGTCCAGGTCCGCCCGATGCGCAGGAGGTCAGAGCGGAAGTAGATGACCACGGCGGCCATGGTCCCCAGTTGCGTCACCGCCGTGAACGCGGCGCCGGGGTCCTCCCACCCGGCAAACGCGGGAACGATCCGCAGGTGCGCGGTGCTCGAGACGGGCAGGAACTCGGTCAGCCCCTGCACGATCCCGAGGACGATGGCCTCCAAGAGCGACACGGCGGCGGCGGACCCTAGACGGCGGCCCTACTCGGAGCGCGCGGGATCCTGCGGCTGGTCGGCCCCGCCGCCGGACTGGTCGCCCTCGATCCCGTGGTGGCGCTCTCGCGAAGCCTCGATCTCCGCCCAGGCATCCTGGCGGGAATACCAGCCGTCGACCTCCACTCGCTTCTGCTCGAGGTCCTTGTAGATCGAGAAGAAGTGCGCGATCTCGTCCTTGAGCTGCTTGGGCAGGTCCTCCAGCTCCTCCATGTGGTTCCAGCCGGGATCAGTGAGGGGCACAGCGAGGACCTTGTCGTCAACCCCCTGGTCGTCCTCCATCCGAAAGAGCGCGATCGGCTTCACTTCGATCAGGCAGCCCGGGAACGTGGGATGCGAGACGCAGACCATGACGTCGAGCGGATCCCCGTCCAGCCCCAGCGTGTCGGGGAAGAAGCCGTAGTCGGTGGGGTAGACGACGGACGAGAAGAGGAAGCGGTCGAGCTTGAGCGTCTGCTTCTCGTGATCCCACTCGTACTTGTTCCGGCTCCCCGCGGGGATCTCAACGATGCAATCGAGCTGGTCGGACACGCGCACAAGATAGGGCGTACGGAGCCTGCGGTGCTCGGCCGAGATCGATCGGCGCGGTGCTCGGCCTGTCCTCGTCTAGAATGCCCGCGGTGCATTCGCTGCTGGTGATCGCAGCCGACAACGGTGAGGGCCTCCTCGGGGAGCTCGACGACCGGATCATCACGATCTTCTCGCTCGGGGTGGTGATCTTCTTCACCCTGGTCGTGATCACCGGCTCGGTGATCCAGGGCAAGCTCGAAAAGCGCAAAGAGGCCAAGAAGGCCGCCGAGCTGCGCCGCCAGGTCGGCTGGTAGCGCCCTGGCTGGTAGCGCCCTTCTCCAACTCTTAACGCCCGCCGCCCCAGCGGGCCTCAGCATGCCCGGTGCAGATCCCTCCTAGTGCGTGGCCCCGCGCTCCCCGCCGGGGCCACGCGCTTTTCTTGGGGCTTCGAGGCGTAAGTGAAGCCCTCCTCATCAGAGCGCGGGCAGCACACCCGCAAGGCTATAACTCGGGTCCGTGAAGGAGGTGAGCTACGAGCGCCGGGGCGCCGCGGCGGTGGTGACCATCGACCGCCCGGAGCGCCGCAACGCCGTCGACGGCCCCCGCGCTCGGCATGGGGCTGCTCTGCGAGCTGGTCGGCCCCGGAGAGCACCTGGACCGGGCCCTTGCCTATGCCGAGGGGCTCGCGGGCTTTCCCCAGGACACCATGCTGGCCGACCGCCGCGCGGCGCTCGAGGGCAGCGGCCTGCCCATCGAGGAGGGCCTGGCGTTGGAGGCGCGCAGCGGTCGGGCCACGCAGGCGACGGCCTGGGCCGGCGCCAGGCGCTTCGCCGGGGGCGAGGGCCGCGGCGGCGCGGGCTCGGCGATCTAGGCGCCAGCATCACGTCGTAAGCGGTTTGGGCCCTCTCGTTTGGGGCATAAGATTCTTGAGCAGCAGCCGCGGTGCCCACAGCGCTGCGCTGCGCCTCAATCCGCCCGCGAACCTCACTGGAGGACGCGACCAGGCCTCGCTTGTCCCCGCCCACCGTCGTCGGTAGGTGGGCCAGCCGGCGGAACCACCGCCCGCCCCGTGCGGGCCTCAGAGACGTCAATGAACAGGAGGCCGACTCCATGAGTCAGTCCGAGCAGAAGGTTGTGCAGTACCTCAACGAAGCCCACGCCACAGAGGTCGGCTTGACCCGCGTGCTGCAGTCCCAGATCGCGATGACCCCCCGCGGGTCGTATCGCAGCGGGCTGGAGAAGCATCTGAAGGAGACCCGAAACCACGCCGAGCGCGTACAGAAGCGGTTGGGGGATCTTGACGATGGCAACAACCCACTGCGGGTCGCATTCGGCGCGGCGGGCGGTGTGCTGGGCCAGGCGCTCGCGCTCGCCAAGACCCCGTTCGACCTCGTGCGCGGCAGCGGCGGGGAGGAGAAGGTGCTGAAGAACGCCAAGGACGCCTGCGCCACCGAAGCGCTCGAGATCGCGACCTACACGGCGCTCGAGCGTCTCGCGCGGAGTGTCGGCGACGCCAAGACGGCCGACCTCGCCGCCTCGATCCGCGCAGACGAGCAGAAGATGCTCAAGCAGGTCCTCGGCGAGATCCCGAAGCTCACAGACGCGGTGGTCAAGGCTGAGGTCGACGGAAACGGCTCCTATGACCTCTCGAAGACGGGTGCGGCCGATGCGGCGCGCGTCGCTGGTGAGACGGCCAAGAAGACCGCCAAGAGCGGCAGCGCCAGTGCAAAGCGCGGCGCTCGTCAAGCCCGCAAGGTGCCGGGCGTCGCACAGGCCGAAGGACAGGCCAAAGGCGCCGTGGCGTCAGAGGCCGATCTCGCCATCACCGGCTACGAGAAGCTCACGGCTGACGAGGTCGTGAGCAAGCTGGGCGCCCTCTCCCAGATCGACCTGGCCAAGATCGACTCCTACGAGCGCAAGAACCAGAGCCGGGCCACGGTCCTCAGCAAGATCACGTCCCTGCGCGGCAACGAGCCGTGGCCGGGCTACGACGAGCTCTCCGCCGCCGAGATCGAGTCCGTTCTCGGCGAGGGTGACGACGAGCGCGCGAAGGAGACCCGCTCCTACGAGCGCTCACACAAGAACCGAGCCGGCGTGCTCAAGGCCGCCGAGCGCGACCTTGCCAACGCCTAGCACCCGCTGAGCGGCCCCAACGACCGTCCCCCCAGAGAGGGGGGCGGTCCCGGGCCCCGCAGGGACGCCTGAACGGGTTGCGCAGCCGCTACACCTCTCGCACGAAGATCGTCCCCTCCATGTTGGGGTGGATCGTGCAGCGGTAGCCGATCTTGCGCTGCTTGTCGAACACGCGGGTGTAGCGCTCTCCTGGCTCGAGCTCGCCCGAGTTGAGGCTGCTGTACAGCTCGTTGCCCACGGTGACGGTGTGGGCCACCTTGTCGCGGTTGGTCCAGGTGACCTTCCCCCCGGGCCTCAGGCGAATGGTCCCCGGCGAGAAGGCGATCTCGTCCATGTCGACCGTGGCCGCGTTCTGGATCTTCGAGGGGCTCTTGATGGCCTCCTCGTCGCCCACCGGCGTCAGGCCGCCCTCCTTCAGGCCGCCGCAGCCTGCCAGGGCGACGGCGCAGAGCAGGGAAAGCCCTGCGAGGCGCCTCATCGCTGCTTGATGTAGGGCTTGACCTTCATCATCACCTGGTCCATCGTCAGCGGCTGGTCGAAGGAGCTCGGGGCGGCCTTCACGCCGTTCTCGTTGCGGCAGCGCGCCGCGTGACGGGCCTCGACCTGCACGATCTGCCCCGCGGTCGCGAGCACCTCGTTGTTCTGCAGGAGCGGGCCGGCCCCGTTGTAGGCCGAGACACCCGTGTCCTCGAAGGCCATCGCGAGCTTGAGGAAGTCGTCCTGGTTGGTGAGGGCGGCCCCGAAGTCGAACTTCGGGGCGCGCCCCGCGCGGCCGTTGAGCTGGCGCACCAGCTGCTCCAGGGCGTCCACGTGCTGAACCTCGCTGTCGGCGAACGTGCTGGCCATGTTGCGCGCGGAGGGTGAGCGGAAGGGCACCTCCTTGAGCGCGCGCACGTAGTAGTCGGCCTCCAGGCGCTCGAGCAGGAGCGCGAACTGGGCGACCTCGAGATCGATGTTGCCGCCGGCGGCCGCGGCCCTCTGGGCAGCCGGCCCGAAGGCGGCCAGCGTCGCCGTCGCGCCGGCCAGGGCGGCGCCGCGGGTCAGGAACTGCCCCCGAGTGAAGGCGGCGCTCATGCGAAGTAGGGCCGCACCCGGCGCATGACCTCTTCGGGCCCCAGGGGCTCGGCGAAGGCGCCGTCGGGGAGGTAGGGCACCCCGATCAGGTCGTTGACCGCGGCCGCGTGGCGCGCCTCGACGGTGTGGATGGACAGCGCCGCGGCGAGCACCGCGTCCGAGCGGGTGTTCTTGGCCTGGCCGAGGTAGGCGCCGGCGCCCGTGTTCTCGAAGTCCGCGGCCACGCGGAGGGTGCGCTCCTGCCCTGCGGCGAACACCTCCTCGAACTTGGTTCTCGGCGGCGCGGCGGCCCTGCCGAGGCTGCGCGCGGTCACCTCGAGCGACTTCACGTGCGCCTGCTCGTTCTCGTAGATCTCCTCGAAGAGCCTCCGCGCGGACCCCGAGACCACGTTCTTGGCGAGCGCCTGCCTGTAGAAGTCCTCCTCGAAGTACTCCAGCACCAGGGCGAAGTTCACCACGGCGAGGTCGCCGGCGGCGGGGCCGCGCTCGGCGGTCTCGCGGTCGGTGTCGCCGCCGCAGGAGGCGAGCGCCAGGGC
>JACCZR010000013.1 GCA_013695855.1 Thermoleophilaceae bacterium | reverse complement strand
GGCGTGGCCTGGCGCTGGGCCACATGAGCGCAGGCCAGCCCGAGCACCAGCCAGGTGAGCGGGTCCTCGAGGAACCCCGGGTAGAACAGCGAGTGCACGAAGAGCACGAGCAGCGACGCCCCGAGGGCCAGCCCGAGCGCAGGGTCGCGGCGGTGCACCGCCGCGATGGCGCGTGCGCCGCCGAACAGCAGCGCGAGGTAGGCCAGCACCCCGGCGACTCCCAGCTCGGCGGAGACGGTGAGTGGCGTCGTGTGAGAGACGAAGTCGGCTGTGGGCTTGCTGCTGTCAGCCGCCTCCCTGCTCGCCTTGGGCTGTCCCCCCACCCCGACCCCGAGCACGGGCTCCTCGGCGATCACGTCGAGGGTCTGCGACACGCGGTCGGAGCGGTCGCTGGTCTTCCGGCGCAGGTCGTCCGACAGCGCGGCGGCGATCACCAGCGCCAGGCCGGCGACCAGGAAGGCGGCGGCGGCCCCCGCGGCCACCTTGCGAAGCCGCGGCCCCCCGGTCGCCGCGGCCAGGGCCAGCGTGACCACCACCAGGGCCACCATGCTCGACTGCGAGTAGGAGAACAGCAGGCCGGCCCACAGCAGCGCCACGAGCGCTACTCCCACGGGCAGGCTCACCCGCGCCAGCGCCAGCACCGCCAGCACTACACCGAGCCCGAGCACCACATGGCGTCCGTAGAGGCTCGGGTCCACGAACAGGGAGGTCACGCGGAAGAAGTCGCCGTTGGCGTTCGCCGTCTGCACGTTGGGCGCGAAGAAGAAGAGCTGCTGCGTGACCGCCTGGTAGAGCCCGACCAGGGCGAAGAGCGCCGCCAGTCCCACGGCGAGCTGGCCGAGCCTGCGGGGCAGCCACGCGGGCATCGGCGAGCGAGCCACCACGGCCAGCAGCGCTCCGAAGGGCAGCAGGAAGAAGCCCAACAGGTCCTCGCCCGGAGCCGGCGCCTTGGCCCACAGCAGCGAGAGGCAGCACACGGCCAGGAAGGCAGCGGCCGGGAAGGCCACCGCCCGCGGCAGCGTGCGCGGGCGCTCGCCCCTCAGCGCGCGCCACGCCAGCGCGACGATCGCGGCCCCCAGCACGAAGTAGAGCGGCAGCTGGCGCCCGAGCTGACCGTCTTGAGCGATGGCCACGGGTAGGCCGCCGCCGCCCGGGTCGAAGGAGATCGGCAGCCGGAAGGGAGCGGCGGCGAGCACGGCCAGCGCCGTCCACCCCGGGCGGCGCACCAGCACGGCGGCGGCTGCTCCCAGGCCCGCCAGGCCGACGGCCCCGCCGGCCAGGGCCACGGGCGAGCTCAGCGAGTCGAGGCTGCCGCCTCCGAGCACCAGTGCGGCCTCGGCCACGGCGAGCAGAGCCAGGCCGCCCAGCAGCACCAAGCGCTCGCGAGCGAGCAGAACGCCGGCCGCTCCGAGCGCGCCGGCCAGGGCGGCGAGCACCATGGCGCCACCCTATCCAGCGGCCGGGCCGTCACCCGAGGCGCGACCGAACCGGCCCTGCCCTCCAGGAGAGCCGTCAGGACCCTGACGAGTCTTCAGGAACGGAGGGCCGCGCCGCCTCCGCCGCCTCACGGATTCCGTCGCCGGACCCTCCAACCAGCTCGTGGCGCGCGTGACGCAGCATGCGTCTCCGGTCGGAGGCGAACACAGCCCGCTCGAGGTACGCGAGCACCCACAGCGCACGAGTGAGCAGCCGTTCGCCCGTCGAATGGTGCTTTCGCATGTACAGGTCGCGGTTGCGGTGAAACTCGGCGAGGCGGCGGTCCTCGGCGGCCCGATCGGTCGTCAGTTGGTTGTGGTGCGTGGCCACGGCCGCGGGGTCGAACAGGATTCGCCAGCCGGCGTCGCGCAGCCGCTTGCAGAAGTCCGTCTCGTCGGAATAGACGAAGAAATCGGGGTCCAGGAAGCCGACCTCCTCAGCTGCGGAGCGGCGCACGAGCAAAGCGCTCGACTGGCACCAGCCCGCCTCTCGCCGGCGCGTGCCGCCGCTCTGGGTCACCAGCAGCTTCTGCACGCCGGTCGCCACGGCAAGCGCCGGTCCCACGCCGGGCAGCCGCCACGCGCAGGGCACGGGCTCGCCCTCGCTCGAGACGAGCTGAGCGCCAACGGCTGCAGCTCGGGGGTCGTCGTCCAGGGCCCGCACGAGCGCACCGGCCGCGCCGGGGTGCAGCTCGGCGTCCTCGTTGAGCAGCAGCGCGTACTCGCCCCGCGCCTCGCTCAGCAGCCGGGAGTCATTGGCCGCCTTGCCCTCGCGGTGTCGGAGGGCGATGAGGCGTGCCTGGTCGCCGACCAGCTGCGCCGACCCATCGTCAGAGGCGTTGTCCAGCACGATCACCTCGTCCTCCTCGCCGGCGTCGATGGCAGCGAGGCAAGCCGGGAGGTGCTCCCGGCCGTTCGTGTTGACGATGCAGTAGGAGAGCTTCACTTCGCCACGCGCTCGAGCACCTCGAGCATGCGGCCGGCGAGGAGGTCGCGGTCGAACTCCCGCTCGGCGAGCGCCCGGGCGTTCCTGCCCATCCGCGCCGTCCGCCCGGGGTCCTCTTGCAGGGATATGACCCGAGCGGCCAGGTCGGCGGGGTCCCCGGGCCGGGCGAACACGCCTGCATCGTTGTCCTCGACCAGCGACCGCATCCAGCCGTCGCAGTTCACCACCGCCGGGCGGCCCGCCGCGAAGGTGTCGAACAGCTTGTTCGGCGAGCAGGTGGCCAGGATCGGCACGTCCTTGTAGATCGTCATGCAGGCGTCGGAGGCCGCGGCCAGGCGGGCGACGGAGCTCTTGTCGGGGATCGGCTCGGAGAAGATCACGTTGCTCGCGCCGCGGGCGTGCTCGATCAGGGCGTCGCGCCGTTTGCCGTCACCGTGCAGGACGAAGGTGACCTCGGGGGCCAACCGGGCGGCATCGACCACCTGGGTGAGGTCGTTGGCCTCGCCCATGGTCCCGAAGTACGAGCACACGAAGCCCTCGCCGAGTCCCAGACGCTCGCGCATGTCCGACCCGTCGAGTGCGGGGTCGAACATGTCCAGGTCGGAGGCGTTGGGGATCATCGACACGCGCTCGCTCGGGACGCCCGCCGCGAGCACACCGTCCCGCATCCCCGGTGACAGCGCGTTGACGTGAGCCGAGCCGCGGTAGACAGTCCTCTCCAGCAGCCGCGCGGCCCGCTGCAGCAAGGGGTTGGGCAGCGCGCCCATCTGGATCGGCGCCTCGGGCCACAGGTCGCGCACCTCGAACACCAGCGGCGCCCGGAAGCGCTTCGAGGCGGCCAGGGCGGGAAGGGCCATGGTCAGCGGAGGCGAGGTGGCATAGATCACGTCGGGTCGGGGGAGGCGCAAGACGGTGCGGGTGGCCGCGGCGGCGAAGCGCCCGAACCCGAGTGCGCGGCGCCCGTAGCCGAGCTTGGTGGCCCGCACGTAGTCCCCGAAACCGGCAGGCACCGCCACGACTTCGATCCCGTCTTCGGTGCGCCGCCCCGCCTCGGCGGGGGAGGCAGCCGCGGTTACCATCGTCACCGAGTGCCCCTGGCTCACGAAGCGCCGCGCGAATTCGTACGAGCGCGTCCCGCCGATGCCCGCGCGGGTCATGAAGAACTGGTGCAGGTACAGGATGTGAATGATTACCCCCTGCGGGCCTCCGGCCCGCAGATCTGAGCGGATCGGCGCCATCCGGGCGCCGCTGGGATCGCAACGCTAATGAGTAGAGCCTTCGACGTCCTCATCGCAGCCGCCGCCCTGGTGGTGTTCTCGCCCGTGCTGGCGTTGGCTGCGGCGGCCATCAAGCTCGAGACCCACGGCGAGGCCTTCTTTCGCCAGCGACGCGTAGGGCGCCACGGCGAGCCCTTCGAGCTCTGGAAGCTGCGCACCATGGTCAGCGGAGCCGAGGGCATGGGCGCCGGCATCTACGTGCTCGAAGGCGACTCGCGCATCACGCGCGTTGGGGCACTGCTGCGGCGCTTCTCGATGGACGAGCTGCCCAACCTCTTCAACGTCCTCACCGGAGATCTGTCGATCGTCGGGCCCCGGCCCACGGTTCAGGAGCAGGTGGACGGCTATACCGCGCGCCAGAAGCGCCGCCTGGAGGTGCGCCCGGGGATCACCGGCTGGGCCCAGGTCAACGGCCGGACCTCCCTGCCGTGGCCCGAGCGGATCGAGCTGGACGTCTGGTACGTGGACCACCGCACGCTCCGCCTGGACCTGGAGATCCTCGCTCGGACCGTCCACATGCTGGTCAGCGGGCACGGCCTCTACAGCGAGGACCCCCGGCAGGGTTGGGGCACCACCGAGGAGCCTGCACCGGGCGCGAGGGACCCGGGCGCGCGCGCTCCGTGATCTCCGAGGCGGCGCGTCTGCTGCGCTGCCCGCACTGCGGCCAAGGCCTGGCTGTTCACGAGTGCGTCCTTGGCTGCGACAACGGCCACCGCTTCGACCTCGCCCGCCAGGGCTACGTGAACCTGGTGCCCGCTCCCGGCGACACCGCCGCGATGGTGAGCGCTCGCGAGGCGTTCCTGGGCGCCGGCCACCTCGGCTTCGTGACCGCTGCGCTGGAGGCGAGCGGCGTGGTGGTCGACGCCGGCGCGGGCCCGGGCCACCACCTCGAGGGAGTCCTGGGCCAAGAGGATCTCGGCCTCGCGCTGGACAGCTCACCTGCCGCCCTGCGCCGAGCGGCCCGGGCCCACCCACGCGCGGCCGCGGTGGGCTGTGACCTCTGGGGGGAGCTTCCCCTGCGCTCCGGCGTGGCCGACGTGGTGCTGAGCGTCTTCTCCCCGCGCAACGGGGTCGAGTTCGCCCGGATCCTGAAGCCGGACGGACGGCTGCTGGTCGTCTCGCCCGCCCCCGAGCACCTCGGGGCCCTGATCGAAGGCCTCGGACTCCTCAGGGTCGACGAGCGCAAGCGCGGGCGGCTGGACAAGGCGCTCGGCCCGGTGTTCGAGCTGGAGGACCGCGCTCGCCACGAGCGGGCGCTGACCCTCAGCCACGGGGACGCCCTCAACGCCGCCCGCATGGGCCCCAGTGCCTGGCACCTCGAGCCCGGCGAGCTGGAGGGACGTGCTTCGGTGCTGGCGGAGCCGCTCGAGGTGACCGCGGCGGTGGAGCTGTCGGTATGGCGCCCGCGCTACTCGCCCGGCGAGCTCGCGCGCACGATCACCGGACTTTGAGCAGCCGGCGGCGCGTGCTGCCCCGCGCTGTAGAGCGGTCCGCCCTCACGATGAAGTAGACGCGGTAGAGCCCACGGCGGGTGGGCCGAAACGAGGAGCTGAAGCGTCCGCGGCGCGGCTTGACGGCCTTCGTGCCCACGGTGCGGAAGCCCAGGCCCCGCTGCACCTGGAGCACCTGGTAGAGCACGCGCTTGCGGGGTTGGACGGTGCCGCGGAGCTTGACGACGCGCTTGGCTGCGGCGCTGGTCGGCAGGCCCCTCACGCTGATCACCGGCTTGACCTTCAGGGTTGTGCGCGACGAGTTGGCCCCCAGCAGGCCCGCCCCGCCACCGAACCGCGCTCGAATCGCTCGCGTGCCCCGCGGGCGGATCACCGTGCTGTAGTTGCCGTCCTCATCGAGAGAGACCTTCGCGACCGTCTTGAACGGCCCGCGGCCGGCGCGGGCCTGCACGCCCACACGGGTGCCGGTCACCGGCCGGCCGTCCAGCTGGGTGAGCCTGCCCGAGACCGTCACCGGCGCCCGGTAGCCGACCGTCGTGCGCGAGAGCTTCGCCCTCAGGCGGGTGCCCGCGCCCGCGGGTGAGACGTCGCCCACTCGCGCCCGCAACTCGGGGAGCTGGGCGTACAGGGCGTCACCCGGGCAGCTCGTGGCGTTGGTGTCGCGGTGGCCGGCAACGCGCCTCAACCGGACGCTGCGCCCGGAACCGAAGCGGTTGGTGTCGCCCCCGGCGCTCACGAGGGTGGCCGAGCCGCTGGTGGGCACGCCGTGCAGCGGCAGCTTCCAGCGTATGAGCCGCGCCATGGCGTCCAGCGCCGCCTCGCTCTGGCGCACGGAGGTGTGGGTGCCGAGATTGGCGATGCCCGTGCTCTGGGCGTTGTAGCCCTGCGCCTGCGCGCCCACGACCGGCGCATCGACCCCGCCCCCGCGACCCTCGTAGAGCGTGCCGTACTTGTCGACGAGGAAGTTGTAGCCGATGTCGTCCCAGCCGTTGGAGTTGCGGTGGTAGCGGCAGATGCCGAGCACAACCGAGGAAGCCTCGCTGCGCGAGTAGTCGTTGGCCGAGACCGTGTGATGCACGAACGCCGCCTTGACGGCGCCCTCCTCGGGCGCCGAGCGCGGAGGGCACGACGAGGCGCCCCAAGCCTCACGGCTGACCATGCCCGGCCGCTGCTCGGCGGCACGCGCCGCGGGCGTCCCGGGCAGCACCGCGGCGGCGCTGTCGGCGGTGCGGCGTAGGCCGGTGCGCAGGCGGTCGGCGGCGGTGGCCGAGCCCTTGACGTTCACGTAATGCAGCCGCAGGCCGGGGACGGAGCGGGTCAGCCGGTACTGGACCCAGTCGGCCTCGCCGACCCACGTGGGGTTCGACGATCCCTGGGGCGCGGGCTCGCCCCGGCCCGCGTCGGGAGCGTCCTCGGCGTGGGCGTAGAGGGTCGTCCAGGGCGTCCAGCCCCCGTCCTCGCGGCGCGTGCGCACCGACACGCCGGGCTCGCCGCCGCCGCGCCAGCGCAGGCCCACGAGGTTGAAGCGCCTGGAGGTGCGGATCGGCTTGGACTGCACCGCCTCGCCGAAGCGCTGCTGCACGCCGGCGCCGGTCTCGAAGTCCACCGGCTCGGGCCGGTAGGGGCGCAGCGAGAACGCCGGCGCGGCCACGAGGCCACAGGCGAGCAGGGCGAGGAGAAGGATCCGCTTGACCATCTGAGAGGATCGAACACTGCCGATTACCGCATGTTGCGGGAATCCCGGTAACCGGGGGATGTGCCGGCGGGCAATCCGGGGGTGGTGCCGCCGAAGGCGGCTGTAGGGGCGAAGGCCCCTTGCTCGGGGTTTCTGTCCGGCGGGTCCGCTAAGGAACGGGCTCGGGGCCGTTGCCGCGGTACTCTTCGATGAACGCCTGCAGGGCCTCGAGGGACTGAGCGTTGGCGGTGCGACAGCCGAGCAGATGGCCGGTGCCCTGTGGCTGTGGATCGACGGTCCAGGCGGTCGCGGCCACCTGGTAGGGCATGTTGGGCCGCGGGATGAGCAGCTCCTGGAAGCCCTGGTCACGGTCGTAGAGCGCTTTGAGGTCGGCACGGACCTGCCTAGGCGCGGTCGGCTTGAACCAAACGTTGATGCGCCCGTGCTCGAGCGCGTGCACGGTCTCGGGATCGGGCGGCGCCTCGGTGTAGGCGCTCTCCTGCGCCGGAGTCTCGAAGTGGCGCCCGCTCATCGGCGGGTTCGTGTCGTACTTGATGACCTCGTTGGGGTCAGCGGTGTGATCGCGGGTCTTTGCCTTCTCTGTCTCGAGCTCGCAGCCGGCGGTCTCGGCTGCCTTGCCCACGTCCGTCTCCTTCAGCTCGGCGACCCTCCCGCCGGCCGGCAGCAGGTCGCCGCCGGCCTTTTCGCCGCCGTCACCTCCGCCACCCACAAGCAGCACCACCAGCACGACCACGGCGGCCAGCGCCAGCACGCCTCCCGTCCCGTAGCCGATCAGGCGCTTGCGGCGCTGGGCGTCGGACGCCGCGCGCTCGCGCTCCTCGCGCTCGCGCCGGAGGCGCTCCTTCTCTTCCTTGCGGCTGGCCATGCGGCGGCGAAGGGTAGTGGGAGCTAGGCCACTTGGCGCCCGCGCCGCCGGCGCGTCCGCGTCTGCGACCAGCACTCGTCCACGAAGCTGGTGATCTCGCTCGTGAGGCGCTCGGGCGTCATGCGCAGCTCGAGGATCGAGCTGGCCTCCACCAGCCGGGCGCCGCTCAGCTCGTGCACCAGCTGATCGGAGTCCGAGAAGGGGTGGATGGGGTCGCGGTCGTGCCCGATGACCAAGGCGGGCATGTCCAGGCGCCGCCGCTCCTCGCCGGGCGGCGCCACCCGCCCGAAGAAGAGGCCCTGGAGCACCGAGGCAGAGGGCCCGGGATCCTGGCTGACGCAGTCGAGCAGCACGTCGGCCAGCAGCGGACGGCCCGGCCGCGGCACCAGGCCCGCGCCGGCCGCGATCAGCCGGGCCACCGGCGCTCCAAAGGTCAGGTACGCCATCAGCGGCGTGAAGGCCAGCGCGCAGCCCAGCAGCGCGTTGTCGAGCACCGGCATCTCGACCAGCAGCCCCTTCACACGCGCGGGGGCTGCCACCGCGGCCTCGAGCGACGTGTTCGCCCCCAGCGACGTGCCGCCGATGACCGCCTGGTCGATAGCGAGGTGGTCGAGCAGGCCGATGACCTGGCCGCCGAAGATCGCCATGCTGTAGGCGCTCATCTCCGACGGGCGGTCGGAGTCGCCGTGCCCCAGCAGGTCCAGGCACAGCACCCGGTAGCCGCGCGAGGCGATCGCCGAGGCCAGCGGTCCCTGCATCCTGCGCGAGAGGAGCAGTCCGGGCAGCAGCACCACCGGACGCTCCCCGCCCCCGTACTCGTCGAAAACCAGCCGGTGGCCCTGGTAGGTGAAAGAGCGTCTACGCACCTTCAAGACCGGGCGAGCATACCCACCACCCAGCCCGGGTATTGTCGCCTTAGCGCCGGAGCGCAGGCCGGGCGTCTCGGCCGAAGCGCAGCCCGAGCGTTGGTCGGGCGAGCACCGGACCGATTGGTCTCGGCCGAGCACCGCCGGTCGTGAGCTTCCGACGCAATCCGGGGAGGATGGGGATGACCACGACCGCGCACGTGGAGATGACCGTCAACGGCGAGCGCCACAGCCGGGACGTCGAGACGAGGACCCTGCTGGTCGGCTTCCTCCGTGGACCTTTTCCTGGCGGGCAATACCCTGGCCTCACTGGGGCGACTGGCCGATCTGATGGAGCGAGGCCTCCCCGAGGCCGCCCCTGGGAACCCCTGCGGAGGGAGCAAGGTGAAGGACGTGCTGGAAGATGTGATGCGCTGGACCGAGCGTGGGGAACGCGTGGCGGTCGCGACTGTGATCGGCGTCAAGCGCTCCGCTCCCCGCCCGCCCGGAGCGAAGATGGCCGTGACCGAGCGCGGAGAGGTCTCGGGCGCGGTGTCCGGCGGCTGCGTGGAGGGCGCCGTGGTGGAGGCCGCGCGCGAGGTGCTGGTCGAGGACCGCCCGCGGCTGCTGCATTTCGGCATCGCCGACTCGGAGGCCTGGGAGGTCGGCCTTCCCTGCGGCGGGGAGATAGACGTCTTCGTGGAGCCGTATCGACCATGAGCGCTCAAGCCGCCTTCACCCGACCGGCCGCCGATGACGGTCGAGGGGCGCTCGTGACCGTGGTGGCCGGCGAGCCGCTGGGTGCCAAGTTGCTGGTGGGGGCCGACGGCAGTCGCGAGGGCACGCTGGGCTCCGACGCGGCCGACGCCGCTGCGCTGGCCGCGGCCGAGGAGCTCATGTGGGCCGACCGCTCCGAGTTGGTCGAGCACGACGACCTGTCCCTGTTCGTTGACGTGACCGCCCCCGCTCCGCGCCTGATCGTCTTCGGGGCGGTCGACTACTCGGCGTCGCTGGCCCGCCTGGCGCGCGCCGCGGGCTGGCGATCCTTTGTCTGCGATCCGCGTTCGCAGTTCGCCACCCCCGAGCGCTTTCCGGATGCCGACCAGGTGATCGCCGCGTGGCCCGAGGACGCCTTCCGGAGCTTGGGTGGCATCGATCCGGCGACCTACATCGCGGTGCTGACGCACGACCCCAAGCTCGACGACGCCGCCCTGACCATCGCTCTCGGTTCCGAGGCGGCCTACGTAGGCGCGATGGGCAGCCGCCGGGCGCAGGAACACCGGCGCGCGCGACTGTTGGAGGCCGGCTTCGACGTGGAGCTGCTGGACCGCCTCGCGGCGCCGACCGGCCTCGACCTGGGCGCCGTGAGCCCCGAGGAGACCGCTCTGTCGATCATGGCCGAGGTTGTGGCGGTGCGAAACGGCCGCGACGGGGGGCGCCTCTCGCACAAGCGCGGCGGGCGCATCCACGAGGTGGGCGCGTGATCGGCGCGGTGGTCCTCGCGGCCGGCGAGGGCACGCGCTTCGGAGGGCAGAAGCAGCTCGCCGAGCTCGACGGGCGCCCGCTGCTCGAGCACGCCCTGGCCGCGGTGGCCGAGGCCGCGGTGGACGACACCGTGGTGGTGCTTGGCGCCGGCGCCGACGACGTGCTGGACACCGTGGACCTGCACGGCGCGCGACCGGTGATCTGCGAGCGCTGGGAGGAGGGCATGTCGGCCTCGCTGGCCAGCGGCCTGGCCGCGCTGGAGGACGCCGAGGCGGTCGTGGTCTGCCTGGGCGACCAGCCGCGGGTGTCCGCGGAGGCCATTCGTCGTGTGCTGGGCGCCCGTGGTGGCTCGCCGGCCACCCGCGCGACCTACGGCGGCGAGCCCGGGCACCCCGTGGTGCTCGAGGCCGAGCTGCTGGGACCGCTGCGTGACGTGACCGGCGACCGCGGCGCGCGCAGCCTCCTGCGCCGGATCGGCACCCGCGGCGTGCCCTGCGACGACCTGGGCGGCGGCGAGGACGTCGACACCCCCGACGAGCTCGGCAAGGTGCGCAAGGTGCTGTGAAGCTCGAGCAGAGCTTTGAGGTCTCCGCGCAGCTCGATCGGGTCTGGGCCGCGCTCATCGACGTGGAGCGGGTAGCCCCGTGCCTGCCCGGCGCGGAAATCACCGAGCAGGGCGACGATCGCACCTATCGCGGCCGCCTGTTCGGCCGTCGTCAGTCGTAGTTCCTGACCACAATTGGCGCTGTCCTCGACTCCCGCGCGGCCTTCGCACGCTGGCGTAGGGAGGGTGTCGTTGTCGATCAAGTAGATCTGCTTCTTGGCCGGACGAGATCCTGGCCGGTGAGGGACCGGAGGTGGCTTTCCAGCCGGTCTGGGAGCTGGGCCACCCGCCCCGCCGCCCCGGCACCCGACGCACGGGGGTTCAGGGGGTTCAGGGGTTCTTGCTTGGGGGCCCGAGCACCGCGCCGTTGACCGTGCCGGCGAACATCACCGTGGAGACGGGCGAGCTGGCCGGCTCCCTACGTCTTTGACATCCAGCCGCACACTGCATCGGCAGGATCGCCCGGGTTAGCGCGTGTCACCTGCGCTCAGCAGCTCTTCGAGTGACGCCAGCTTGACCCGCGGGCGCTCTTCTCGCAGCCCGCGCTCGCGCTCGAGCTCGTCGATCGAGCGCCATCCCTCAGCGGTCACCATCTGCGGCACCGTCTCGGCCAGCAGGCCGTCGATCTGCTCCCTGCGCGGATTCGCCGGCCGCGCCAGCACGCCCGCCTCGAGGTCCTTCTCCAGGCAGGCGACCGTCTCCTGGGCATCGCGCTTGTTGGTGCCCAGGATGCCCGTCGGCCCGCGCTTGATCCAGCCCACCGCGTAGACGCCGGGCACCGTCTCGCCCGAGCTTGGATCGAACACCCGGCCCAGTTGGTTGGGAAGCACGTAGCGGCGCTCGTCGAACGGGACATCGGGCAACGGGACCGCCTGGTATCCGACCGAGCGCAGGAGCAGCCCGCACTCGATCATCTCCGGCTCCTCGTCGAGGGGCCGCGCCCTCAGCGAGCCGTCGTCGTCGCGCTCGATCCGGTTGGGGCGTACCTTGACGCCCTCGACCCGGGCGCTGCCGAGGACCTCTACCGGAGAGCGAAGAAAGCGCAGCTCGATCCGGCGGGTCGCGTCAGGCCCGGGCGCCCGGTCGGCGAACTCGCGCAGGAGCTCGAGGTTCCTGCGCGCGGTGAACGTGCCCTCACTCGCCAGCCATTCCTCGGACACCGGGTCGAGCTCGACCTCCGCGGGGTCGATTCGCAGGTCGACGCCGTCGAGGTGGCCCAGCTCGCGCAGCTCGGCGCTGGTGAAGGCGGCCTGGGCAGGGCCCCGTCGGCCGAGCACCACGACCTCCGCGATGCTGCTCTGCCTCAGCGCCTCCAGGGCGTGGTCGGCCACGTCGGTTCGCTCGAGCTCTCCGGCGTCGAGGGTGAGCATCCGCGCGACGTCGGCGGCCACGTTGCCGTTGCCGATCACGACTGCGCGTTCGCCCGAGAGGTCGGGCGCCAGCTCGCGGCGGTCGGGATGACCGTTGTACCAGCCGACGAAATCGGTGGCGGGAAGGCTCCCCGGCAGGTCCTCGCCCGGTATCCCCAGCGACTTGTCGGTCTGCGCGCCGATGGCGTACACGACGGCCGTGTAGTGGCGGACCAGGTCGGAGTGGGAGATGTCGGTGCCGACCTCGACGTTGCCGAAGAACCGGCAGTGAGGCCGGTCCAGCACGTCGCGATCGAACGAGCGATCCAGCCGCTTGATCTCGTGGTGATCGGGGGCGACACCGCCCCGGAGCAGACCCCAGGGGGTGGGCAGCCGCTCGAAGAGATCCACCTCCGGGCCGCCGGTGCCGGCCAGCAGATGCGCCGCAGCGAAAGCCCCCGCGGGCCCGGCGCCGACGATCGCTACACGCGGGCGTGGCCCGGAGGCGCTCACGGTGAGGCCGCCCGCTCGGCGAAGAACTGGGCGTTGAGGTCGAGGGCGTAGTCGTACTTGGAGGGGGTCTCGTGGTCGGCGAAGATCGCGTCGACGGGGCAGACCTCCACGCAGGCGTCGCAGTCGATGCAGATCTCCGGATCGATGTACAGCTGCTCGGCGGTCTCGAAGTCGGGGTCTCCCGGCTTGGGATGGATGCAATCGACTGGACACACCTCGATGCACACGTCGTCTTTGATGCAGCTGCCGGCGATGACGTAGGTCATGTCGCCGAAACTAGTCCACCGAGGAACGGAACGCCCAGGGCGATGAGCACCGCCGCGCTGGCGATCGCCGTACGGGCCGGCCGGCGCATCACCGCGCGCGAGAGTCGGTACCAGAAGCCGCTCCTGGCGCCCCGAGTCTCGTCCTCGCGAGCCCGCTGCAATCGTTTCGGCGCAAGCGCGTTCACGCGTGGACCGAGCAGGGCCAGCACGGCGGGCAGCACGGTCAGCGCCACCGTCGCGGCGATGATCGAGACCATCATCCCGCCGAGGACCATCGAGTAGGGATGTCAAACGTGCTGCCGGGCCTCCTCTATGAAGCTCGGGTCCACGCTGTGCGCCATCGGGTACTCGCGGAAGAGCACGTCGGCACCGGCTTGCGTGAGCCGGTCGCGGGCGTCGCGGCCCCACTCGACGCCGATCACCGGGTCGTCGGTCCCATGGGCGATCGCCACCGGCAGCCCCTCGCGGCCGGTCAGGTCGAGCGCAAAGCCCTCGACAGTGGGCATGAAGCCGCTCATGGCCACGATGGCCGCGGGCGCCGGGCGGCCCTGGCCCAGGCCGACGGCATAGGACATGACCGCTCCCTGCGAGAAGCCCCCGATAACGGTGCGCGAGTGGTCCAGCCCGTGTTCGGCCAAGGCGCCGTCGAGCCAGTCCGTCAGCTTGGGCAGGGAGTCGTGGAAGGTGCCGGGGTCGGGGTAGCCGATCCGGGCCACCCTGTACCAGTGCGCTCCGCCGGGCGGCAGGGACAGCGGCCCGCGCGGCGCGAGGCCAAGCAGGCGCTGCTCGGGATCGAGCCGGTCGAAGATCGGCGCGAGGTCGTTCTCGTCGGCTCCCCGGCCGTGCATGAGCACCAGGGCGCCCTCGGGCGCGCCCGAGGGGGGGCGTTCGAGATGGGTTAGCGGGGCGACAGGCAGCCCCGGGACCTTAGGTGCCCGGGCCCGGGGTCAGGCCTCCGCGTCGAGCCAGCGCGGCTCGCAGCTGCTCGCGGTCGTCGAAGGGCGCTGCTGAGTCGGGGTCCGACTCATACAGCGGCCCGTTGTTCGAGCCCCGCCCGAGCACCGCCAGCACGTCGCCCGGGCGACAGAGCTCGACTCCGCGGACTATCGCCCTGCCGCGCCCCTCCACCACCTCGACCGACGCCTCTGCCGCGCCCTCGAGCAACTCGGCCGGCGGCGCTAGCGGCGCGCTCGGGAGGAAGCGCTCGGTGGTAAGCACCAGCAGGTCGGCTCGCCGGGCCGCCTCGAGGCCCATGTCGCGCTGCTCCTGAGCGCCGGTCACCGGCGCTGACATCACCACCACGAGGCGCCCGCGGGCGAGGGTGCGGAGAGCGGTCAGGACGGCGCCGACGCCGTCGGGGTTGTGCGCGTAGTCCACGTAGGCCTCGAAGCCGCGCGGGTGGTCGATCCGCTCGAGCCGACCGGGCACACGCCCCGATTCGGCGAGCGCTTCCGCGACGGTGCCGGGGTCGATCTCGAGCAGCTTGCCCACGGCCACGGCCGCGGCGACGTTCAGGGCATTGTGCGCTCCGATCAGCGGGGTGCTGACGCCGAGCTCGCCGGCTCGGACATCGGCGCCGGGGCCGTGACCGAACGTGACCACCTCCGAACCCACCTCGCGAAGGTCGCGCGCCAGGCGCCGGCCCGCTTCGTCGTCGCGCACCACCGCGCGCGCGACCGCGGTGTCCCGCCCGAAGAACATCCGCCGCTTGGCCTCGCCGTAGCGCTGCATCGATCCGTGTCGGCGCAGGTGGTCGGGGCTGAGGCCGGTGTGAACCCCCAGCTCGGGTGCAAAGGCCGAGCAGCCCTCGAGCTGGTTGCTCGAGACTTCGAGCACCAGCGTGTCGCCCTCGATATCCCGGGCAGCGCTCAGCGGTGGCCCGAAGCTGGTGTTGCCGGCGAGCACCGGCTGGCGTCCCGCGGCTGCGAGCAGGTCCATGAGGAGCGCGCAGACCGTGCTCTTGCCGTTGGTGCCGGTCACGGCCACCACGGGCCGGGGATCCAGGCGCCAGCCGAGCTCGAGCTCGTCGAGCACCGGCCGCCCTCGCCTGAGGGCTGTGGCCACGGGCTCGGTGCCGGGCGGCACCCCCGGGCTCTTGACCACGGCGGCCGGCCTGGGTGCGAGATCGAGCAGCGCGGCCGGGTCGGGTGCGGAGCCGAGCTGGACGTGGCCCCCGCGGGCCTCTATGGCCTCCGCCACCGCCCGGCTGTCGCGCCACGAGAACAGGTCGAAGCCGCCGACCGTCTCGCCGCGGCCGTGCAGTGCGCGGA
>JACCZR010000127.1 GCA_013695855.1 Thermoleophilaceae bacterium | reverse complement strand
GAAGGTCGACCCAGTCCGCGTCCGTCGTGTCGGCGACGATCCCGAAGAGGATCTCGCCGAAGCCCACGACGGAGTGGTTCATGCTGGGGGCCAGCAGGACGAAGCCGACGGCAAGGGCGATGAAGAGAGCCGGGTCAGGTCGCTCTCGGCGGCCTCGGCCAGCCAGGTGAAGACCGTGATGACCGCTCCGCCCAGCACGGCGCTCGCCGCGCCCGCCGGCAGGTCGCGCTCGGCCAGGGTGTCGGCCAGCTCTCCGGCTGCCTGCAGCGCTTCTGGCTCGAGCACTCCGGGGATGCTCGCCAGGACGACGAAGAGGGCGATCCCGGCGAGATTCAGGCCGAAGGTGATGACCCAGAGCCGTGCGACGGAGCGCTTAGCGGCGTGCCCGGACAGGACGGCGGCCACCGGGATGAGGAAGTTCTCGGTGAACAGCTCCGACCGGCCGACGGTCAGAAAGACGAAGCCTATCCCGAAGGTCAGCGAGCCCAGCACGTGCGCAGTGGGCGCGGGAACGGCTTCCGCCAGTGCTCCGGTGGTCACCACGAGGGCCAGCAGGCCGAGCGTGACGTGAAATCCGCCGAGCAGGCCGGTCGCGGCGAGGACGGGCCGGGGCGCGCCAGGCGACGCTGCCCGTCCTCGAGACTGTCCTGCCAGATCTCGCGCGGCTCGCGCCCGATCAAGCGCCCTGCCCGACGTTGCGCATCGACCCCCCGTCCATGAAGTACGTTTCGCGCGACGCTCCCAACGACCGAAGCGGGGCGGTACCCGATTCGCCACGGCGGGCGTCGTCAGCTCTTCAAGAACGGCTTCGCCGCCTGGAGCACCTGCTTCATTCCAAGAGCCTTGTCAAATGCCAGCGGCGCCGGGGCCTGGCTGCGCGCGGTACGTATAGCCGCGGCGTGCCGGGCTTCGATCTGAACGATCTGGCCGGCGGCGGCCAGCACCTCGGGCGATCGGATCTGGACGGCGGCACCGTTGTAAGCGGAGACCCCGGTCTCCTCGAGGGTCTGCGCCAGAGCAAGGAACGAGCGCTCGTCTCTGAGCGGAAACGAGAACCTCGGCGCCCTGTCCGGCTTGCCGCCGAGCCCGTCGATCGTCTCCTCGATGGCGGAGACATGCTCGCGCTCGTGCTTGCCGAACGTCTGCGCCATCTCCCGAACACCACCGCTCAGCGGGAGCCTCAGCGCTCGCTCGTAGAACGCGGCCTCGAGCAGCTCGAGCGTCAGCCAGGCTGTGGGTCGGGGTGAAGGGCCAGACACGCCTGCCACGGGACCGTCGCTGACCGCTGCGGCTCTGCTCGTACTGCGCCGGCTGCACCGCCTCCCCGACAGCCGCACACCGCACATCACCGACGGCCGCGACCGCGGACTCCGCGACGCCCCCGGACTCAACCTCGCCCCGACGCCTAACCGCAGGCCTCCCGTCTCGGATAAGGATCGAGTAGAGGGACGCAGGCCTTCGTCTGATCTAGCGCTTAGTCCTCTCGGCGAGCTCGACGAGGTTTCCGTCGCTGCCAGTCAGTCCGATCGCTCTGCTCGACAAGGGCGCCGGCACGCCGTCCCTGCCCGGCTCGCTCTACTGGACCCTTCGCGAGTTCGAGAGCTTCCGGGCTGGATAGGCGACGCCGAGGCACGCGACCCCAAGTACCACACCACCCGCCACAACAAGGGGCTGATGACCTACGACGGGCAGCTCAAGCCGGCCTGGTTCATCGTGCGCGACCGCTTCGCGCGCAGGCCGCTGTACCGGCCCTGACCGGCGCTCGCCGGGCCAGCGTCGGCCCGGCAGCCGGTCCGCGAGGCGGCCAGCGGGCCGACCGCCTGCTGGAGCGAGTCCACGCCCTCGTTCAGCCCGTCCAGCGAGGTCATCAGCCGGTTGAGCAGATCGGTGAGCTGCTCCATGTTCTCGTTGAGCTTCTTCCAGGTCCGCTGTCCGCCCCCCTCCGCCGGAGGTAGAGTCGTCGCGTGGCCCGTCGGGGCTATGACCTCGTGATCGTCGGCCTCGGCTCCGCGGGCCTCGTCGCGGCCGACCTCGCCGCCCACCTGGGGCTGAAGGTCGCAGCGGTGGAGCGAGACCGGATCGGCGGCGACTGCCTATGGGGCGGGTGCGTTCCGAGCAAGGCGCTGCTCGCCTCGGCCCGGGCCGCGCACGCGATGCGCACTGCCGATCGCTTCGGCCTGACCCCCGTCGAGCCGCTGATCGACACCAAGCCGGTGCTGGAGCGGATCCGGCGCATCCAGCACGACATCGAGCGCAGCGACGACAACCCCGAGCTGCTCGCCGCCAAGGGGGTGGACGTGCACTTCGGCGCGGCCAGGCTGGTTGGGCCGCGGACGGTCGACGTCGAGGGGGTCGGGGAGCTCCACGCCCGGTTCGTCCTGCTGTGCACCGGCAGCCGCCCGGCGATCCCCGAGGTCCCCGGCCTCTCCGAGGCGGGCTATTTGACCAGCGAGACCTTCTGGGACCAGGAGCGCCTCCCGGAGAGCATCGTGACCATCGGCGGGGGGCCGGTGGGCGTCGAGCTCTCCCAGGCCTGCGCGCGCCTCGGAGTGCGGACGACCCTGCTCCAGCACGGCGAGCGCCTGCTCCCGCGCGAAGAGCCCGCGCTGGCCGACCGGCTCGGTGGGCTCCTTCGCTGCGAGGGCGTCGAGGTGGTGACCGATGCGCACGCTCACGGCGTCGCCGTCGAGGCAGGCGAGAAGGTGGTGCGGGCCACCGTGGGCGAGCAGCCGCGCGAGTGGCGGGCGCAGCAGATCGTGGTCGGCGCCGGCCGCGCCCCCAACGTGGAGGGCCTCGGCCTCGGCGAGCAGGGAATCGAGGTCAACGACCGGGGTGTGGTCGTAGACGGCGCCCTGCGCACCAGCGTCAGGTCCGTCTACGCCGCCGGTGACCTGGCCGGTCGCTTCCTGTTCACCCACACGGCCGGGTACGAGGGGGGCGTCGCCGTCCGCAACATGTTCTTTCCGGCCCGCAGCAAGGCCACCGAGCTCGTCCCCTGGTGCACCTTCACCGATCCCGAGCTGGCCCACGTGGGGCCGACGGAGGCGGAAGCTCGCGAGCGGTTCGGGACCCGCGCGCGGGTCTGGCGCTACGACCTCGCCGAGAGCGACCGTGCCCGCACCGACGACGCCACCGAGGGCGAGATCCGCATCCTCACCGTCAGGGGCAAGATCGTCGGCGCCCATCTCCTCGCGCCGAACGCGGGCGACCTGATCGGGGAGCTGACGCTGGCGATCGACCGGGGGAAGCCGCTGCGAGACCTGGCGACCCTCGTCCACGTCTACCCGACCCGATCGCTGGCCTTCGCCGAGCTCGGGGGCCAGGCCAGCTACGAGCTGGCCGATCGCTTCGGCTTCCTCGTGCGCTCGCGGCCCTGGAGGCGCGGCCGCTAACGGGCCCGCGAGTACAGGCGCCCCAGCCGCGGTCTCCGCACGCCCAGCCGGAACATCAACCGCAGCACGACCCAGGTCCAGAGCGTCCGCGGGACGCCCAGCGCCCGCCAGCGGCGGGACGAGGTGAGCGCCGGTCCAGGCAGGCACACCGTGCGCCCGCTGGCCTCCAGACGGCGGACGAAGTCGTAGTCGTCCATGAACGGCAGCGGCCGAAAGCCTCCGAGCCGCTCGAAGACCTCCCGGCGGACCCAGAGCGACGAGTCGCCGTAGTAACGGCGAAAGAGGCGATGCAGCGCGTAGGTGAGGGTGAGGACGAAGGAGAAGCGGTCGTCTCCGGTGAAGCGCAGGACGAAGTTCCCCCCCACCACGTCGGGCTCGCGGGCCGCCGCGGCCAGGCCGGCGTAGGCGCCGGAGGGCAGCCGGGAGTCGGCGTGCAGGAACAGCAGCAGCTCGCCGTCGGCCTGCCGCGCGGCGGCGTTCATCTGCTCGGCGCGGCTTGCGCCCTCGGCGATCACGCGCACGCCTCGGTCGCGGGCGATCCGCAGCGTCTGATCACGCGAGCCCCCGTCGGCGACCAGGAGCTCCCAGCGGCCGGGGAGAGCGGCGAGGTGGCCGAGCACGCCGGGCAGCTCGAGCTCCTCGTCGAACGCGGGGATCACCACCGACACCAGCGGGCCGGAAGCGCTCACGCGGGATCGCCCGGGCGCAACAGCGCGGCCACGCGCGCGGGTAGGTCAGGTCGGGCGAGCAGGGCCCGCGCGTCGCCGGGGTCGTCGAGGTCGCGGCGCTCGTCGAGCAGCTCCGTGCGCAGCCCGAGCCCGGCGGCCAGCGCCAGCGAGCGCTCGAGCACCCGAGGGCCGCCCCAGTCGTCCCTGAGCTCGAACACGGCCGGGTGAGGGGGCCCTCAGCCCGACGAGCCAGTACCCGCCATCCGCGGCCGGGCCGAAGACCGCGTCGGCACCTCCCGCCAGCGCTCGCT
>JACCZR010000005.1 GCA_013695855.1 Thermoleophilaceae bacterium | reverse complement strand
CCCGCGGCGCGGAGCTCGTTGGCGAGGTGGAGCGCTACGAAGACAGCTATCGGCTCTGCTACGTCCGCGGCCCGGAGGGGATCATCGTCGAGCTGGCGGAGCAGATCGGCTGAGGGCTCCGGCCGGCCGCCAACCGCCTCGCCAGCGTCAGTGGTCGTCCCGGGGCAGGATCGGGTTATGGGACGCTGCCAGGAAACCTCGAGAGCGCCTGCCGCCGCGTCCGAGTCGTTGACGGGTAAATGACTCAACGGTCGGCGACGAGCACCGCTAGGTCGCGCTGGGTCCAGGCGACCGCGGGTGTGAAACCGGCGGCGGCAAGCCAACCAAGCTGCTCGTCGACCCGACTTGGAACATCGTAGATGCCGTCGATCGGCGTGATCTCGTCGACGGGGTCGTCTGGAACGACCACGTCGGCGAGCACGAACCGCCCGCCGGGCCGTAGGGCGTCGGCTATTCGCCCGAACAGCGCCGCCTTCGACGGTCCGGGAAGGTGGTGCACGGCCAGCGCGGAGACAGCGAGGTCGAAGGGACCGGCGGGCAGCGGATCCTCGAGGCGGGCAACGCGCAGGTCGGTGTGAGGGAGCGCGGAGCAGGCGCGGGCGAGCATGGCCTCGCTTGCGTCGATCCCGACGAGCGCGGCGTCGGGATGGTACGCCAGTACGCGCCTGGCGGTTTCGCCGGTGCCGGTGCCGAGCTCAAGAATCCGTCGAACCGGCGCGAGCTCGGCGGTCGCGGCCGCCGCCTCCTCCTGCAGCCGCTCATAGTCCGGCACTTCTTCAGCCATGAGCTCGAGGTATCGGTCGGGGTCGAAATGAACTTGCGCCATCCGTTCGGTTGTACACCAACCGGACGGGGAGTCAGGTCGTTTCGCACGCCGATCCCCTTACGACACGCGGACCGTGAGCCAGGCCGGATCCGATTCCTACGCCGTGGCCACCGCTTCGATCGCCTGGGCGATCTGGCGGTAGACGAGCTCGTACTCACTCGCGGGTCCACCAAAGGGGTCTGAGATGGACAGCGGACCATCGTCAGAGAGCGCACCGAGCCAGTGCACCCGCTGTGCGCAGTTGGGCTGCTCGGAGACAAGCGCACGACGGTTCGCGTGGTCGAAGACGTACACGGCGTCCGCCTGCTGCAGCATCTCCCGCGAGAGCACCTGCGAGCGGTGCGTGCGCAGGTCCACCCCGAAGGGGTGCGCCGCCGCGATGGCCTCCGCGGGGGCGCGGCGCCCGGGGACCGGGTAGGAGCCGGCTGACATGAGACTCCTGTCCTCGTCGAGATGTGCGCGGGCCAGGTGCTCGGCGAAGGGGCTGCGGCATATGTTGCCCAGGCAAACGAACAGAAAAGTGTGGGCCTCGGCCCACGCGCTCCTCGCGTCGCGCATCAGCTCGTCGCGGCTCGCCTGGTCGAGCCTGCCGGTCCCGGTCATGGGCGGGACTCGCGCCGAAGGGATCTACGGCACCCAAGCACGAGCCCGTTCAGCTACTCCATCTTCGAGCGCCGGGCGAGGATCAGGGCCCGCTTCAGCCAGAACTTGCCGGCCTTGGGCCCGCCGCGCATGGCGTAACGGCCGGGGAACTGACGGCAGGACCCCGCGGAGGCGGCCGGCCGGCTGATCCAGAGGTAGCCGTCGACCTTCGCCGGCAAGGGTCGGCCCGCGCGGTCGACGGTGGTGGTGGGCCGATCTCCCAGCGACGAGTTGTTCGGGTTGCAGTAGACGTGGACCGAGCGAAAATTGTTGCGGCCCGGAGTACCGGCGGTAGCGCAGCGGGCCGCTGCCGTTCTCGTCGGTGTTGATCACGAAGTGCTTGCCGCCCACCATATGGCTTTCAGTGCTCTCGAAATGATCGGGCGCTCCGGTGCCGGCCTCGATACCACGGAGTGGGGATCCCGGGGCTGGGCCGTGTCCGGCTAGACGGAGCGGAGGCGGACACACGGCCGTGCCTTTAGGGCGAAGAACCTGCCCTATGTGCGAGGAGGGCCTGCGTTTCCGAGCAGGGGGCCACCCGAGGGCGACATAAGGCTTATCGCACTCCGGGCCTTGCTCGAACCGGTGAACCCAGACCGCCTGTGATCAGAGCGCGCGCGTCAGCACTTCGGACCACGAGCGGGCTTGGTGGCCGAGCAGGGCTCGAACTTGAAGTCGCCCTCT
>JACCZR010000047.1 GCA_013695855.1 Thermoleophilaceae bacterium | reverse complement strand
GGGTCCCGCAGTAGGCACCCCCGGTGGCCGACCGCCGCCGCCTGCTCGTGATCCGCGACCGCCTGCGCAAGGCCTACGGACGCCCCGAGCCGCGCCCTCACGGCGCGCCGGTCGACGAGCTCGTGCTCACGGTGCTCTCCCAGAACACCAACGACCGCAACCGTGACGTGGCCTATCACCGGCTGCGCGACCGCTTCGCGAGCTGGGCCGAGGCACGCGAGGGCGCTCCGGCGGAGATCGAGGAGGCGATCCGGCCCGGCGGGCTGGCTCCCACCAAGTCGGTGCGCATCTGGCGCATTCTCGACGCGCTCGGCGACGACGACCTGCGCTGGCTGGCCGACGCCCCCGTGGAGGAGGCACGCGACTTTCTGTGCACCCTGCCCGGCGTGGGGCGCAAGACGGCTGCGTGCGTGCTGCTCTTCTCCTACGGTCTCCACGACGTCCCGGTGGACACCCATGTGCACCGCGTGGGCGTTCGGCTCGGCCTCTTCGGCGAGAAGGAGTCGCTCGAGCGCTGCCACGACGGGCTGAACCGGCTCACCCGGCCCGAGGACGGCCACGAGGTGCACATCGCCCTCCTGCGCCATGGGCGGCGCACGTGCACGGCTCGCGCTCCCCGGTGCAGCGAGTGTGCGCTGGTGAGCCTCTGTCCCTTCGGTCGCGCCCGGATCTGAGGAAGGAACTCGACGATCTGCCATACTCCGGCTTAGATTTCTTACCAAGCAGAAACAGAGCGGCGGCGCTCGCCCGGCCAACGCCCGGCCTGCGCTCCGGCGCTACGGCAATGGAGGACACATGGCAAGGACCATAGGCATCGACTTGGGCACGACCAACTCGTGCATGGCCGTCCGCGAGGGTGGCGACACCGCCGTCGTCGAGAACGCCGAGGGCGCGCGCACCACGCCGTCGGTTGTCGCCTTCACCGAAGGCGGCGAGCGCCTGGTGGGCGCGCCGGCCAAGCGCCAGGCCGTGACCAACCCCGAGAACACCGTCTTCTCCATCAAGCGCTTCATGGGCCGCAAGGAGGCCGAGGTCAAGGAGGAGGAGCGGATCGTCCCGTTCGAGGTCATCAGTGGCCCCAACGGCGACGCCCGCGTGAAGGCCGGCGGCGAGGAGTACGCCCCGCCTCAGATCAGCGCGATGATGCTGCAGAAGCTGAAGGCCGACGCCGAGGCCTACCTGGGTGACGCGGTCGACAGCGCGGTGATCACGGTGCCCGCGTACTTCAACGACGACCAGCGCCAGGCCACCAAGGAGGCCGGCAAGATCGCCGGGCTCGACGTCAAGAGAATCATCAACGAGCCCACCGCGGCCGCCCTGGCCTACGGGCTCGACAAGGAGGAGTCCGACCACACGATCCTCGTCTTCGACCTCGGCGGCGGGACCTTCGACGTGTCGGTGCTCGAGATCGGCGACGGCGTGTTCGAGGTGAAGGCGACCGCGGGCGACAACCACCTGGGCGGCGACAACTTCGACAAGGCGATCGTCGACTGGCTCGTGGCGGAGTTCAAGCAGTCCGAGGGGGTTGACCTCTCGCAGGACAAGATGGCCCTCCAGCGCCTCTATCAGGAGGCCGAGAAGGCCAAGGCCGAGCTCTCCTCGACGCAGGAGACGCAGATCAACCTGCCGTTCATCACGGCGATCGACTCGGTTCCCAAGCACCTCAACCAGCGGCTCACCCGGGCCAAGCTGGGTGAGCTGACCGCGGCGCTGGTCGAGCGCGTGGTCGGCCCCACCAAGCAGGCCATGGAGGACGCCGGCGTCGCCGGCGGCAAGGGGATCGACCACATCGTGCTCGTAGGCGGCATGACCCGCATGCCCGCGGTGCAGGAGAAGGTCAAGGAGCTCACCGGCAAGGACCCCCACAAGGGCGTGAACCCCGATGAGGTCGTGGCCGTGGGCGCCGCCATCCAGGCGGGTGTCCTGTCGGGCGACGTCAAGGACATCCTGCTCCTCGACGTGACGCCGCTGACCCTGGGCATCGAGACCAAGGGCGGCGTGCGCACCTCGCTCATCGACCGCAACACCACCATTCCGACCCGCAAGTCGGAGGTCTTCTCGACGGCCGAGGACAACCAGCCGAGCGTGGAGGTCCACGTGCTCCAGGGCGAGCGCGAGATGGCCGCCTACAACAAGTCGCTCGGCAAGTTCCAGCTCACCGGCATCCCGCCCGCGCCGCGAGGAGTGCCGCAGATCGAGGTCGGCTTCGACATCGACGCCAACGGCATCCTCAACGTCACGGCCAAGGACCTCGGCACCGGCAAGGAGCAGAAGATCGAGATCAAGGCCGGCTCGGGCCTCTCCGACGCGGAGGTCGAGCGGATGGTCCAGGACGCCGAGACCCACGCCGACGACGACCGTCGTCAGCGCGAGCTCGTCGACGCACGCAACACCGCGGAGTCGGCGGCCTACCAGGCCGAGAAGCAGCTCGAGGAGATGGGCGACTCGGTCGACGGCTCGGCCAAGGAGGAGATCGAGGCGGCGATCAAGGACCTCAGGGACAACCTGGAGTCCGAGGACGCCGAGCTGCTGCGCGCCAAGACCGAGGCACTGCAGTCCGCCTTTCACAAGGTCTCCGAGCAGCTGTACGCGGCCGCCCAAGCCCAGGCGGCGGAGTCCGGCGGCGCGGATGCCCAGGGGGGCACAGACGGCTCGGCCGCGGACGGCTCGGCCGGCAACGGCGCCTCGGCCGAGGAGGAGGTCGTGGACGCCGAAGTGGTTGACGAGGAGCGCCGCTAGGTGTCCGGCGTCGGCGACCACGAGGAGGAGGGGACGAGCTCCGAGGAGAGCCCGTCCGAGCAGCCGGCGGTCCAGCGCCCCGGCGGGCTTGAGCCCGAAGAGCCGGCCACCTCGCGCGACGAGTCGGCCGAGCCGGCGGGCGAGGAGAACCCGGCCAACGAGCAGGAGATGCTCGAGGCCACCGAGGAGGCCGCGGAGGACGATGACCCCGCGGCCTCGGTGGAGCGCGAGCGCGACGAGTACCTCGCGCTGGCGCAGCGCACCCAGGCCGACTTCGAGAACTACCGCAAGCGCGCGGCGCGCGAGGCCGCCGCATCGGGCGAGCGCGCGAGGGGGACCCTCGTGCGGGAGCTGCTGCCGGTCCTCGACAACCTCGAGCGTGCACTCGGCTCGGCCCAGGAGGGTGAGCAGCACCTGGCCGAGGGCGTCAAGCTCGTGCACGCGGAGCTGGTCTCGGTGCTCGAGCGAAACGGCGTGGAGCAGTTCGACCCGGCCGGTGAGCGCTTTGACCCCACCTTCCACGAGGCGCTCTCCACCCGCGAGGAGGAGTCAACCGACTCCGGCGTGGTGCTCGACGTCATCGAGAAGGGCTACCGGGTCAACGGCACGGTCCTGCGCCCGGCGCGGGTGGTCGTGAGCGGATAGATGGCTACTGCGGCGAGGAACCCGTACGACGTCCTCGGCGTCGACAAGAAGGCCTCCGACGAGGAGATCAAGAAGGCCTACCGCAAGCTTGCGCGTCAGTACCACCCCGACCGCAACCCCGGCGACGCGAAGGCCGAGGAACGCTTCAAGGAGATCCAGGAGGCCAACTCGGTGCTCTCCGATCCCGCGAAGCGCCGCCAGTACGACGCCGGCGGCGGGATCTTCGGCTCGGGCTTCGACCCCGGCGCCTTTCGCAACGCGGGCGGAGGCTTCGGCGGGGGCCTGGGCGACATCATCTCCGACCTCTTCGGCAACGCCGCGGGTCGTGGCGGAGCCGGCGGGCCGGGAGCGGCGCTGCGCGGGCGCGACCTCGAGACCGAGGTGCACATCTCCTTCGAGCAGGCGATGGACGGCGCACAGGTGCCCGTGACGGTGCCCATGTCCGCGCCCTGTCCGACCTGCCGGGGGACCGGCGCCAAGCCGGGCACGAGCCCCCGGGTCTGCAGTCGCTGCCAGGGCCGCGGAGTGGAGGCCGAGTCGCAGGGGCTGTTCTCCATCTCCCAGCCCTGCGGGCTCTGTCGTGGAACGGGCACCGAGATCGACGACCCCTGCCCCACCTGCCACGGCCAGGGCTTCACCCGCCAGGTCAAGCGCTACCGGGCGAACGTGCCGGCCGGCGTGCGCGACGGCTCACGGGTACGGCTCGCCGGCAAGGGCGAGGCCGGCCCCCGCGGCGGACCCTCCGGTGACCTCTATGTGATCACGCGGGTGGCCGAGTCGCCGCTGTTCACCCGCCGGGGCGACAACCTCGAGATCTCGGTGCCGATCACCATCCCGGAGGCGATCCGCGGGGCAACGATCGAGGTGCCCACCCTGGCGGGCACGAAGCGCATCCGCGTGCCTCCGGGCACCCAGCACGGGACCCTGCAGCGCCTGCGCGACGAAGGGCCTCCCCGCCTGGGCGGCAAGGGCCGCGGCGACATCCACTACCGCCTGGTCATCGACGTGCCGCGCTCTCTGTCGCGCGAGCAGCGTGAGGCGGTCGACGACCTGGCCAACGTGCTCGAAGAGGACCCGCGCGAGCGGATCCTGTCGGGCAGGAGGGCGAGCTAGCCATCGCCGACCTCGATACCGAGCGCGGCGTCTACATGATCTCGGTGGCGGCCGAGCTGGCGGGCATGCATCCCCAGACGCTGCGGATCTACGAGACCCGTGGCCTGGTCGCGCCCAAGCGCTCGCCCAAGAACACGCGCCTGTACTCGCAGGAGGACGTCGACCGGCTGCGCCGCATCCAGGAGCTCACCTGCGAGCTGGGCATGAACCTCGCCGGGGTGGAGAAGGTCTTCGAGTTGGAGGGCGAGATCGCCCGCATGAAGCGCCGGATGCGCAACCTCGAGCGCCAGGCCGACCGGGTGCAGCAAGAGCTGAGCGCCGAGATCGAGCGGGTGAGGCGCTCCTTCCGGGCCGAGCTCGTGCCCTACGAGCCGCCGGGCCAGGCGCTGGAGCCGGTCGACCGGGCGGTGCGCGTGCGCGTTCAGCGCTCCGGCGGCTGAACGGTCGTCCAGCCGCGCTGGCGCCTCGCTTCCCCTGGCGAAACACCCTCCCATGATCTGATAAGCTGACGCTTAGATTTTATGCATCCCGATCGCTTCACAGTCAAGTCGCAGGAGGCCCTTGCCGCCGCGCAGCGACTGGCGGGCGCTCGCGCGAACCCGGAGGTCGACCCTCACCATCTTCTTATCGCCCTGCTCGAGCAGGAGGGCGGCATCGTTCCCCCGGTCCTGCGCCGCGCGGGGGGTGACCCCGAAAGCGTTCGCCGCCGCGCCAACGAGACGCTTGACGCGCTGCCCACCGTCTCCGGTGAGGGCACCGCGGCGCCGGCCATCGGCCGCGCGCTCACGCAGGCGCTCGAACGCGCCGACCAAGAGGCACGCGGGATGGGCGACGAGTACGTCTCTGCCGAGCACCTGCTGCTCGCCCTGGCCGCCGACCCCAAGGTCGACGCGGGCGCCGCGCGCGACGTGATCGCCGACGCCGTGCGGAAGGTGCGCGGGCCCCACCGCGTGACCGACCAGAATCCCGAGGACAAGTACGGCGCCCTGGAGAAGTTCGGCCGTGACCTGACCGAGGCCGCAGAGCAGGGCAAGCTCGACCCCGTCATCGGCCGCGACGACGAGATCCGTCGCGTCGTCCAGGTCCTCTCCCGGCGGACCAAGAACAACCCCGTGCTGATCGGTGAGCCCGGCGTGGGCAAGACCGCCATCGCCGAGGGACTCGCCCAGCGCATCGTGAGCGGCGACGCTCCCGACTCGCTGCGCGACCGCCGGGTGATCGCGCTCGACATCGGCGCGCTGATCGCCGGCGCCAAGTACCGCGGCGAGTTCGAGGACCGCCTGAAGGCCGTGCTGAAGGAGATCGCCGAGGCCGATGGCCAGGTCATCCTCTTCATGGACGAGCTGCACACGATCGTGGGCGCGGGCGCCGCGGAGGGCGCCGTCGACGCCGCCAACCTGCTCAAGCCGATGCTCGCCCGCGGCGAGCTGCGCGCGGTGGGCGCCACCACCCTGGACGAGTACCGCAAGCACATCGAAAAGGACGCTGCGCTGGAGCGCCGCTTCCAGCCTGTGTTCGTGGGCGAGCCCTCCGAGGAGGACACTGTCGCCATCCTGCGCGGGCTCAAGGAGCGCTACGAGGTCCACCACGGCGTGCGCATACAGGACAGCGCCATCGTGGCCGCCGCCCTGCTCTCCCACCGCTACATCGCCGATCGCTTCCTTCCGGACAAGGCCATCGACCTCATCGACGAGTCCGCGTCGCGGCTGCGCATCGAGATCGACTCGATGCCCACGGAGATCGACGAGGTCGAGCGCCGCGTCCAGCAGCTCGAGATCGAGCAGCAGGCGCTCAAGAAGGAGACCGACGAAGCCGGAGTCGGCCGCCGCGACGCGCTGGAGCGCGAGCTGGCCGACCTGCGTGAGCGCTCGGGCGAGATGAAGGCTCGCTGGCAGGAGGAAAAGGACGCCATTGCGGCGGTCCGGGAGATCAAGGAGCGCCTCGAGCAGGCCCACCGCGACGCCGAGCGCGCCGAGCGCGAGTCCGACCTTCAGCGCGCCGCCGAGCTGCGCTACGGCGAGATCCCCGAGCTCGAGGCCGCGCTCGTCGAGGCCGAGACCGTCGCCGATTCGAGGAGCGGCTTCCTCAAGGAGGAGGTCACCGAGGAGGACGTGGCCGAGGTGGTCGCCAAATGGACCGGCATCCCGGTCTCCAAGCTCATGGAGTCCGAGATGCAGAAGCTCGTCCACATGGAGGGGAGGCTGCACGAGCGGGTGGTGGGACAGCACGATGCCGTCGAGGCCGTGTCGAACGCGCTGCGCCGCTCGCGGGCGGGACTCCAAGACCCCGATCAGCCGATCGGCACGTTCCTGTTCATCGGGCCGACAGGCGTCGGGAAGACCGAGCTGGCCCGTGCGCTGGCCGAGTTCATGTTCGACTCCGAGCAGGCGATGGTGCGCATCGACATGTCGGAGTACATGGAGAAGCACTCGGTGTCGCGGCTGGTTGGGGCGCCCCCCGGCTATGTCGGCTACGACGAGGGGGGCCAGCTCACCGAGGCCGTCAGGCGGCGCCCGTACAGCGTCGTTCTGCTCGACGAGATCGAAAAGGCGCACGCCGACGTGTTCAACGTGCTGCTCCAGCTGATGGACGACGGCCGGCTGACCGACGGCCAGGGCCGCACTGTCTCCTTCAAGAACACCGTGGTGATCATGACCTCGAACGTCGCCGGCGGCATGGACGGCGTGCGGGCCACCTTCAAGCCCGAGTTCGTGAACCGCCTTGACGAGATCGTGGAGTTCTCACAGCTCTCGCGGGACGAGCTCGGGCGGATCGTCGACCTCCAGACGGCGCGCCTGGCCGAGCGCGTGCGCGAGCGTGGGGTGGAGATCGAGGTCTCCGACGACGCCCGCGAGCTGCTGGGCAATCTGGGCTACGACCCCATCTACGGCGCCCGCCCGCTCAAGCGCGTGATCCAGAAGCGCTTGATAGACCGCCTGGCCCTCGAGCTGCTCGACGGCACGATCAAGCCCGGCGATCGCGTGCGGGTGACCGCCGTGGACGGCGAGCTGGCCTTCGCCGAGCCGAAGGGCGAGCCCGCACCGGCCGCCACCGCCTAGTGGGAAAGCGCTCGCGCCGCCGCGCCCGCGATGTCGGCGGCTCCACCGCGCCGCCGGGCGCCGTCTCCGAGTACCGCGACCAGGACGGCAACGTGCTGACGCTCCGCGACTCGCTCAGCGAGGGGACGCTGCGCAAGCTCGGCGACCTCGACGCCAAGCCCGCGGCCTCGGCCGAGGACCGCTGGCAGCGGCGCGTCGAGTTCCTGTTCGAGCGCCTGGCCGTTCGCTGGGAGATCGCGGGACTTCCGCTGGAGAGCCAGGGTGAGCTGCTCGGCCGGCTGCGGATGGCGAGCCCGGACGAGCGGCGCTTCGTGCGCGAGGCGCTCGCCAACCACCTGCGCGAGCGCTATCCCGAGCTGACCTTCTAGGGCAGCTTCGCGAAGCCCGGGGCGCCCGAGCTCGGAGGCCCGACGATCTGCTCCCACGTCTCGGCTGTGTCCGCCGCCGAGGCGGATGCCGAGCCCGAGCGGAAGATGCGGAAGACCCTCACGCGCAGGACCAAGCAGGTGCGGGTGGCTGTGACCCGGCGGCAGCGGCTGTAGCGACGGCGGGCGTCGAACTGAGTCCGGTAGGTGCCCACCGGTGTGCCGCGCTTGAGCAGGCGCCGGCGCGCCGAGACGGTCGCGCAGGGTCCACGAAGGCGCCCGATGCGCACGCGCAGCTTGTAGCGCCGGCCGCGCCTGACGTGCGCGTAGAGGGTTTTTCCGCCCACGAACCCGCGAGCCCGAACGCGACGCGGCCGCGAGGGCGACCCGCCGTTGGGGCGGACACTTATGGCCAGCGCGCTCACGCGGAGCTGGGTGGCGGCGCGGATCGCGGGGTTCGTGGCATCGATCGCGTCGAAGTTGTAGCGCCGCTCGCCGCCCGAGACCGATCCCGAGCTGCCGATCAGGCCAAAGGCGCCGAACGGGTTCGTGCGCGGGCGGCCGATCAGTGACCCGCCGTCTAACACCGCCACCTCGCCGTTGGGTGTGTAGCCCGTGCCCCCGAGGATGGCGGGTGCGCTTTCGCGAAAGCAGGGCTTGTTGAAGCCCAGCGTGGCGGCGGAGGCTCCCGGAGCGAAGGCCAGTGCGCACAGTCCGAGGAGGACGGGAAGGAGGAGCCGGCGGCGCAGGGGCGTGGAACTGTACCCGTCTAGCGGGCTCGTGCAACCCCTGTGTACATCGGCTTCACAAGTGGGAGCGCTCCCGGCACCTCGGCCCACTCGTCGTGCTCGATCTCCAGCGGCGACGCCGACAGCGTCGCGGCGGTGTCGCGGTTGCAGTGGCAGCCGTGGCCGAAGACCCACCAGGGGCCGTGCAAGCGGTCCTGCCAGCGGGCCAGCGCGGGATCGCGCGAGCGCACG
>JACCZR010000039.1 GCA_013695855.1 Thermoleophilaceae bacterium | reverse complement strand
CTCGGCGCGGGCGCAGAGGGTGATCGGTCACGCCGTTTTGGCGCTCTGGGGTGCCGGGCGGGCGCCGAGGTCGTGATCCTTGAGTCGGTAGCTGTCGCCCTTTAGCGAGAGGATCTCGGCGTGGTGGACCAGCCGGTCGATCATCGCCGCGGCGGTCGCGTCGTCGCCGAAGATCTCCCCCCAGGTCGAGAACGGTTTGTTTGAGGTGACGATCAACGAGGCGCGTTCGTAGCGGCGGCTGACCAGCATGAACATCAGGTTGGCGGCCTGGGGGTCAAACGGGATGTAGCCAATCTCGTCGCAGACCAGCAGCGGGATCCGCTCGAGCCGGCGCAGCTCGTCGTCGAGGCGGCCCTGGCGCTGGGCGTCTGCGAGCAGCGCGACCCATTCGGTCGCGGTGCGAAAGATGACGCGCTGGCCGGCCAGGCAGGCCCGGACCCCGAGCGCGGTCGCGAGGTGCGACTTGCCGGTCCCCGGCGGCCCGAGCAGCACGACGTTCTCGCGCGCGTGCAGGAAGTCGAGCTGGCCGAGGTGCTCGATGATCTGCTTCTTGACCGAGCGCTGGAAGCTGAAGTCGAACTCCTCGAGCGTCTTGCGCGCGGGAAAGCGCGCCGAGCGGATGCGTCCCTCGCCCCCGTGGGCCTCGCGCGAGGACTGCTCGCTCGAAAGCAGCGCCTCGGCGAAGCGCTCGTAGCTCCACTCCTCGGCGCGGGCGCGGTCGGCGAGCTTGGGCAGCGCCCTGGCCGCCGCTGGCGCCTTGAGCGCGCGAAAGAGGTGGGCCAGCTCGCTGGTGGTGCTCACGCGATCAGCGCGTCGTAGCGCTCGAGCGGACGCTGCTCGACGACCAGGTCAGGCTCGGGCTCGCCGTGGCGCTGCCTGAGCGCCCTTGCGTGCTCGAGCGCGGTGATCGTGCGGTTGGCGGCGAACGATCGCTGGTGGCGGGCAGCGAGCTCGCCGCTGTCCAGCGCCACGGCGGTGATCTCGCGCTGCGAGGCGCGGACCTCGACGCGCCGGCCCACCAGGTTGGGGTCAAGCGAGTAGTCGTTTCGGTCAAAGCGCAGGAAGGGGTCCGGCGCGACCCTGGTCACCCAGCGGCGGTCGACGTCGGGCTCGCGGACGGGCAGCGCGCGCATCGCCGAGCGCTCCTCGACCAGGCGGTCGATCGGGCGGGCGCGCAGGGTCTTGTGGGTGCGCGCGTTGGCGCGCTCGAACCACTGGTCGAGCTGGAGCTGGCAGTCGAGCTCGTTGGCGAACAGGCGGCCGGGCTCGAAGTTGGTCTCGAGGTAGCCCTGCAGGCGCTCGACGCAGCCCTTGGCCTCGGGATCGGCCGGCGCGCAGAAGTGCCAGTCGAGCGCCAGGCGCCCGCAGAAGCCCGCGTAGACGTCGGTCGGGCGCCCGCCGCCTGCGTGCAGGGCCCCTTCGCGGTCCCAGACCAACAGCTGCGGCAGGGCACCGAGCGACCACAGGCAGCGCGTCATTCCCCACAGGACGTCGGGCGCCTGCTTTGAGAACACGAGCGCGCCGGCTCCGGCGCGCGAGTAGCCCAGGCAGGCGACGACGACCCATGCGCGGCGGGTCTGGCCGTGACCGACCGCCACCGGCGCCGAGGGCTCCCAGAGGTCGAACTGGCAGACCTCGCCGGGGCGGTAGACGGTGCGCTGATAGGTGCGCGTGGGCCAAAACAGCGGGCGCACCTCGCGCAGGTAGTCGTCGACGATCGTCTTTGAGCCCTCGAAGCCCAGCGGCTCGATCAGCTCGCGCACCCTGACGCCCGTGAGCTTGGCGTCGGTGCGCAGCAGCTCGTGGATCTCGTCCTTGAACGGATCGAGCTTCGACGGACGCGCCGGGCGTCGATAGCGCGGCGGCTCGTCAGCGCGCAGCGCGCGCCGGACGGTGTTGCGGTCGATCCCGTAGCGCCGCGCCAGCTCCTTGATCGACACCCGGCGAACGAAATGCTCGCGCCGCAGCTCGGCCCACTGCTCCACGTCTACCACGCCCCGTCTCCCGGTCTCGATCGCTCACGATCGAGCCAGGCTCATCAGCCCCGCGGACGCCTCCGCCCGCGCCCTCGAGGGTGCATCTTCAACCGGCGGAGGGGGGTGAGTTTTCCACCGGCGCCGACACCACTTAGCCTAGTTCAGCGGAGGGGGAGGGATTCGAACCCTCGAAGGACCTTACGGCCCTTAACGGTTTTCGAGACCGTTGCGGCCTGTCGGAGAGAATTGGTGGTACCAGCCGGGGTACCAAGCTGAGCGAAACTCACAGCACCCCAGCTCCCTTCGACCGCTTGCTAGAGCGTCAAAGGACCCGGCGGGCCCACTCAAGCCGTTCTCATAACCCGAAGGTCGCGGGTTCGAATCCCGCCCCCGCTACTCACGAAGCCCCCGCTCAGACGGGGGTTTCGTCGTTCCAGGGGTGGGATCCGTCCCGACTCTGGGGCCCAATTGGGGCCCAAATCTTTCTCGAAGTGCGCAGATTTGTTCGGGACCGCCAGCGACTAGCGCGGCCGGGGGCGGCCTT